>CACFQM010000013.1 GCA_902568425.1 uncultured Pelagibacteraceae bacterium
TATTTGATGATGGTACTTTAAATGCAGAAAATAAAAATATTGTTGTTATCGGTGGTGGTGATACTGCAATGGATTGTGTGCGAACCGCTATAAGACAAAAGGCAAAATCAGTAAAATGTTTATATAGAAGAGACAGGGAGAATATGCCTGGTTCAGCAAGAGAAGTAAGCAATGCCATTGAAGAAGGAATTGATTTTCTTTGGCTATCTAACCCAAACAGATTTATTGGTACAGATAATGTTGAAGCTGTTGAAGTAACAAAAATGGAATTAGGTGAAGCAGATTCCTCAGGTAGGAGAAAACCTGTTCCAATTAAAAATTCTGAATATAAAGTTGATGCTGACATTGTAATTAAAGCACTTGGTTTCGATCCTGAAGATGTACCTAAGCTTTTCGGCTCTGAAGATTTATCTGTTTCTAAATGGGGAACTATAAAAATCGACCTTAAAACTATGCAAACTAATTTGCCAGGAGTCTTTGCAGCTGGAGATATAGTAAGAGGGGCTTCGCTAGTCGTTTGGGCAATTAGAGATGGTAGAGATGCAGCTACAGAAATTGAAAAATATCTAAATTCACAAGTAATAAAAAAAACGGAAGCAGCATGAAGTTATATAAAAAGAATAGAGAAATATTACAAAAAAACTTTTCTTATTCTACAAACATGGAGCATGATGCATGCGGAGTAGGTTTAATAGCTTCTCTCGATGGTAAAAAAAGTCGTAAAGTTGTTGAGTATGGTATTGAGGCTTTGAAAGCAGTATGGCACCGGGGAGCAGTTGATGCCGATGGGAAATCTGGAGATGGCGCAGGTATTAGCTTTGAAATTCCTAAAGATTTTTTTCAAGAAAAAATAGAAGATACAGGTCACAAACATACAGAGGGTGATATTTGTGTTGGAATGATTTTCTTACCAAGAACAGACTATTCATCTCAAGAACGTAGCAAAGCATTAGTAGAAAGAAATTTATTAGAAAACGATTTTTATATATATGGCTGGAGACAAGTTCCAGTAAATCCGGATGTGCTAGGAAAAACAGCTGACTCAAACCGTCCAGAAATTACTCAAATTATTTTTAAGTCCAATAAGAAAAAAGATAGAAACGAATTAGAAAGATCACTTTATGTAGTTAGAAAAAAAATTCTTAAACAGACTAGAAATGAGCAAATTAACGATTTTTATATATGCTCCTTGAGTTCAAGATCGATTGTTTATAAAGGCATGTTTTTGGCTGAAGCCCTGTCGGATTTTTATCCAGATTTAAAGGACAAAAGATTTATTTCTAGATTTTCAATTTTCCACCAAAGATTTTCAACAAATACATTCCCAAGTTGGAAATTAGCTCAACCTTTCAGATCATTGGCTCATAATGGAGAAATTAATACCTTAAAAGGAAATATAAATTGGATGAAAATTCATGAACAGGATATGTCGAGTGAACTATTTAAAAATGTAGATGATTTAAAACCTGTTATAACTCCCGGCAATTCGGACTCCGCAGCTTTAGACAACGTTTTTGAACTACTTATTCATTCTGGAAAATCAGTTCCACTAATCAAATTAATGATGATGCCAGATGCATGGTCTAAGAGAAGTAAAATTTTACCAAAAGCACATCAACAACTCTTTGATGTTTTAAACAGCACCATCGAACCATGGGATGGACCAGCTGCAATTTGTGCAACTGACAGTAAATGGGCAATTGCAGCAACTGACAGAAATGGATTACGACCTTTAAGATATTCTATTACTTCAGATAACTTATTATTTGCAGGTTCTGAAACAGGAATGGTTTCAATTCCAGAAGAGAATATAATAGAAAAAGGAAGGTTAGGACCTGGCCAACTAATTGCAGTTGATCTAAAAGCAGGTAAAATTTTTAAAGATAAAGATATAAAAGATTATTTAGCTAAAGATTTTACAAAGTTTCATAAGCAAGTTGTGCACTTTGATAAAAAACTTGGTACAAAAAATGAGTTTCCAAATTTTCAAAACGAAGAACTAAGACAAAGACAATTTATTTCTGGATACAGCATAGAGGATTTAGAGCTTATTCTTCATCCAATGGCAGAGGAAGCAAAAGAAGCCACTGGTTCAATGGGAGACGATACACCTGTTGCTGTATTATCAAACCATTATAGACCAATTACACATTATTTTAGACAGAACTTTAGTCAGGTAACAAATCCGCCAATAGATTCTTTAAGAGAAAACAAAGTTATGAGCCTTAAAACAAGATTTGGAAATTTAGGCAACATTTTAGATTTTGATAATTTTACAAAAGAAAATATTTACGTTTTAGACAGCCCTATTTTAACAAACTCAGAATTTAAAAAATTTAAAAGCCATTTTTCCACTAAAATAAAAATTATCGATTGCACATTTGATGTAAGTAAATCTCTAAAAGATAGGTTGGAAGAAATAAGATCAGAAACTGAAATTTCAGTTAGAGAGGGTATTAATCATCTTATACTTTCAGATCAAAAAATATCCGAAAAAAAAGCGATTGTACCAATGGTTTTAGCGGTAGGAGCCGTTCATTCAAATTTAGTCAAACATGGATTACGAGGTTATTCATCAATAAATGTTCAAACTGCAGAAGCTATGGATACACATTCATTTGCTGTTCTTCTTGGAGTAGGAGCAACAACTATAAATCCTTACCTTGCGATAGATAGTATTTACCAAAGATATACAAAGAAATTATTTGGAAAGTTAGACTTTAATGATTGTGTAGATAGATTTAAAAAATCTATTAATAATGGTTTGTTAAAAATTATGTCAAAAATGGGAATTTCTGTATTAAGCTCCTACAGAGGTGGATGTAATTTTGAAGCCGTAGGCCTAAGCAGAGCTATTGTTGCAGATTATTTTCCAGGAATGTTTTCTAGAATTTCAGGTATTGGGGTATCGGGCATAGAAAAAAAAATAAAAGAACTTCACGAAAAAGCGTATCAAAAAAATGTTACAGTTCTGCCAATTGGTGGTTTATACAAATATAGAAAATCAGGTGAAGATCATCAATTACAAGGAAGCCTCATACATCTTTTACAACATTCTGTTGGTGTTAAATCTTACGAACAGTATAAAAAATATTCCGCAGGCATGCATAATTTAACACCAATAAATTTAAGAGATTTGTTAGAATTTAAGAAGAAAAACGATCCAATAAATATTGACGAGGTTGAACCAGTAGAGGAAATAATGAAAAGGTTTGGTAGCGGAAGTATGTCTCATGGCGCGTTATCAGAAGAAGCACATGAAACTCTAGCAATTGGAATGAACAGAATTAAAGGAGCTTCCTGTAGTGGTGAAGGCGGTGAAGATTCTAGAAGATTTAAAGTACTTGCGAACGGTGACTCAGCAAATTCTAAGGTAAAACAAGTTGCATCTGCAAGATTTGGGGTGACAATAGAGTACTTAAATAATTGTAGTGAAATCGAAATCAAAATTGCACAAGGTGCCAAACCTGGAGAGGGAGGTCAGCTTCCTGGTTTTAAGGTAACAAAAGATATAGCAAGGCTAAGACATTCTACAAAAGGTGTTACATTAATTTCTCCTCCTCCTCATCACGACATTTATTCTATAGAAGATCTTGCTCAACTTATTTACGATTTAAAACAAATTAATCCTAAAGCTAGAGTGGGTGTCAAACTTGTTGCTTCAACCGGAATAGGAACTATCGCAGCAGGAGTTGCAAAAGCAAAAGCTGATGTGATTTTAATATCGGGTCATTCAGGTGGAACAGGAGCAAGCCCACAAACGAGTGTAAAGTATGCTGGTATACCTTGGGAAATGGGTTTAACAGAAGCAAATCAAATTTTAACTTTAAACAAATTAAGACAGCAAGTTACTCTTCGTACTGACGGAGGATTAAAAACAGGAAGGGACGTTGTAATGGCAGCCATGATGGGTGCTGAAGAGTTTGGAATGGGAACATCTTCATTAATAGCTATGGGTTGTATAATGGTAAGACAGTGTCATTCAAATACTTGCCCAGTTGGTGTTTGTACTCAAGATGATGAACTTAGAAAAAAATTTACCGGAACACCTGAAAAGGTTGTTAACTTTTTTAATTTTGTTGCAATGGAAGTTAGAGAAATTCTTGCTTCGCTTGGATTTAAAAATTTAAAAGATATAATTGGTAGAACAGACCTTCTTGCCCAGGTAAGTAGAGGTTCTCCAAACTTAGATGATCTAGATTTAAATCCACTATTAGTTCAAACAGATCCAGGAAATCATAACAGGTTCTCAGATAATAAATTGATAAACAAAGTTCCTGATAATAATATTGATGAAAATGTTTGGTCAAAAATAAAAGATAAAATTAACAATAAAGAAAAAATTTCATATGAAGGAAACATAAAAAATACGGATAGAGCAGTAGGAACAAAGCTTTCACACTATATTTTTAACAAATTTAAAAACAAACTTAATAGCGATTTAGTTCAAATAAATCTAAATGGTTCTGCAGGTCAGTCATTAGGAGCTTTTTTATCAAAATCTATTTCATTAAAAATATATGGAGATGCAAACGACTATGTTGCTAAAGGATTGTCTGGCGGTAAAATTGTTGTTGTTCCATCTAAAATTAATAGGTTAAAGACAAAAGAAAATACCATTATAGGAAATACAGTTTTATATGGAGCTACATCGGGCAAGTTATTTGCAGCTGGTAAAGCAGGAGAAAGGTTTGCTGTTCGTAATTCTGGAGGAACTGCAATAGTTGAAGGATGCGACTCGAATGGATGTGAATATATGACTGGTGGAAATATAGTAATACTTGGAAGCATCGGAGATAATTTTGGAGCAGGTATGACTGGAGGAATGGCCTTTATATACGATCCAGAAAATACTTTTGAGAACTTTGTAAATCCCGCTTCAGTAACTTGGCAAAAACCAGAGACTAAATATTGGAAAGAAAAATTAAAGTCTCTAATTCAAGATCACCTAAAAGAGACAGAGTCTGTTATTGCTAAGGAAATTCTAAATGATTTTGAAAACGAAATAAATAATTTTAAACAAGTTTGTCCTGTAGAAATGTTAGATAAACTTGAAAGTCCAATCACATTAAAGGATAGTATTTCTAAAGCGGTCTAATTCTTTTAAAATTTTATTTATACTTAGTTTATTTGATAAACTATGATCTCCATTTTTAATAACTACCATTCTTTTTTTTGCCTTTGTAAAAACAGATAATACTTTTCTTGAAAAAGAAACAGGTACAGCTTCATCTCTTTGACCATGAAACATAGTTACAATGATTTTAGAATTTATCTTTTTTGAAAAAACCTTGTTTTTTCTACCATCTTTAATTATCTGATAGGTAATTGGGTACTCATAATCACCATTTTTAATATGACTTATCCCCTTAACTTTAATCTCTTTTTTTACTTTTTTTGGAAATTTTCTCCACATTAACCTTTCTAAAAATTCTGGAGCAGAGCCAATTCCAATAAAACCTTTTATCTGATTTTTAAAATACTTAAATTGATTTAATGCAATCCAAGATCCCATACTTGAGCCAATTAAAATAAAATTATTTTTTTTTATAAATCTTCTAATCAAAATTTTTGTATCATTAGACCATTGACTTATATTACCTTTAGTGAATTTCCCTGAAGATTTTCCGTGACCTGAGTAATCAAAAGTTAAAAAACCTAATTTTTTTTTCACTGCATATCTCTTAAAAGCTTTAGGTTTTTGACCTTCAATATTTGACATAAAACCAGGCAAAAAAATTATATACAGTTTTTTTTTGAAAAAATTGCCCATATATCTCAGTTTTTTTGTTTTTGACAATCTAATGTAGTTGTACTTTTTCATATAAAATTTTTCTTATTAATCTGTTATTATATATCTTTGATTATATGTCATCTAAAATAAAAGTTTTACAAGTAATTCCAAGACTTGGTTACGGCGGCGCAGAGACAGGTTGTTATGATCTTGCTCATTATTTAGCCGAGAAAGATTGTAAATCTTACATAGTTACAAGCGGGGGGCCATTACTAAAATTTATTAAAAAAAATAAAGTGAAGGTTATTAGGCTACCAGTTCATTCAAAGAACCCTCTGCTAATGATAATTAATGCAATAATTCTATTAGTTGTAATATTTACTTTAAATATTGATATTATTCATGCCCGAAGTAGAGCACCCGCTTGGTCTTGTTGGTTAGCAAATCTTTTAACAAGGAGAAAATTTGTTACTACTTTTCATGGCACATACAATTTTAAAAGCAAAATTAAAAAATTTTACAACTCAATTATGCTTAGATCTGAGCTAACTATTGCTGGATCCAATTTTATTTTTGATCATATACACAGTAATTATAGTAATCTTTTAAGTAAAAACAAAAAATTGTTAGTTATATTTAGAGGTATAAATATTGAATATTTTAACAAATCAAATGTCACTGAAGAAAAAGTTGATAGATTTAATTCCACATTAAAATTAGACATTCACACCTTTAAAATACTTTTACCTGGACGATTGACCAAGTGGAAAGGCCAAGAAATGTTTTTAGAGGCTTTAAAATTATTGAAAACAAAATATTATAAAACAAATTTTAAGGCTGTAATATTGGGTTCACATCAAGGCCGTAAAGTTTTTTTTAAAAAACTCATTTCAAT
This sequence comes from uncultured Pelagibacteraceae bacterium, assembly GCA_902568425.1. Taxonomy (GTDB): domain Bacteria; phylum Pseudomonadota; class Alphaproteobacteria; order Pelagibacterales; family Pelagibacteraceae; genus Anoxypelagibacter. Next base: position 6,630 of record CACFQM010000013.1, read on the forward strand.
GGTTGATCAATACCAATTGAAAGATAATGTAGTTTTTTTAAGCCTTTGTGAAGAAATGCCAGTTGCTTACAAAAGCTCAGACGTAATTGTATCTTCATCAATAGAGCCAGAAGCTTTTGGTAGAGTTGCGGTAGAGGCACAAGCAATGGAAAAACCAATTCTAGCAAGTGACCTAGGTGGATCAAAAGAGACTATAATTAATGGCAAATCGGGATTTTTATTTAAAAATGGAGACCCAAATTCTCTTGCACAAAATTTGAACTATATTATTGAAATGGATAAAGACAAGTTGCAATCGATTGGAAATGAGGGTAGGAAAAATATATTGATAAAATTTGATGTAGAAAAAATGTGCCAATCAACATTTACAGAGTATAAGAAATTGTTAAAATAAAAATATTAAATGCCAAATATTACTTTACCAGACGGAAAAAAATTAACTTTTAAAAGCAATGTGACTGGTTATGAGGTTGCTGAAAAAATTAGTAAGTCACTTTCAAAACAGGCTCTTATTGTAAGTGTTGATGGAGAGTTAAAAGACTTAAGCTTCTCTATACAAAAAGACTCCTCTGTTAAAATCATAACTAGTAAAGATAAAGAGGGTTTAGATGTAATCAGACACGATGCAGCGCACATTATGGCAATGGCTGTTCAAGAATTATTCCCAGGAACGCAAGTTACTATAGGTCCCGTCATTGAGAATGGTTTCTTCTATGATTTTGCAAGAAAGGAACCATTTACAAAAGATGATCTAAAAAAAATTGAGAAGAAAATGTCTGAGATTATAGACAGAGACGTCAAAACAAAACGTGAAGTATGGGACAGAGGTAAAGCAATAGCACATTTTAAAAAAATTGGTGAAAAATATAAAGCCGAGATTATCGAGAGCATTCCTACAAACGAAGAATTATCAATTTACCATCATGGAGATACTTGGCACGATCTATGTCGAGGCCCACATTTAGTTTCATCAGGAAAAATAGGTAAAGCTTTTAAATTAACAAAAGTTTCTGGTGCTTATTGGAGAGGGGATTCAAACAATGAAATGCTACAAAGAATTTATGGAACATGTTGGAGTTCTAAAAAAGAATTAGATGAATATTTACACAGACTAGAAGAAGCTGAAAAAAGAGATCATAGAAAGTTGGGTAAAGAGATGGATCTTTTTCATTTCAGGGAGGAAAGCCCTGGATCTGTTTTTTGGCATGAGAAGGGTTGGAATTTATTTCAACGACTTGTAGAGTATATGAGATTAAAGCAAAGAAACGCAGGATACAAAGAGATAAGTACACCAGAACTTTTAGATAAAAGTCTTTGGGAAAAATCAGGACATTGGGAGAAATTTGGTCATCACATGTTTACATCAGAGACACCAGATGAAAAAGTTTTTGCTGTGAAACCAATGAATTGTCCTGGTTGTGTTCAAGTATTTAATCAAGGTCTTAAAAGTTATAGAGACTTACCTTTAAAACTTTCTGAATTTGGAAAAGTTCATAGATATGAACCATCTGGTGCACTACATGGACTTTTAAGAGTAAGAGCTTTCACTCAAGACGATGCACACATATTTTGTACTGAAGAACAGATAACAGATGAGTGTATTAGTGTTACCAAATTAATATTAGATATTTATAAAGATCTGGGGTTTGAAAAAGTATTCCTTAAATATTCCGATAGACCAGAAAAAAGAGTTGGAGATGATAAAGTCTGGGATAAGTCAGAAAAAGCTTTGCTCGAAGCAATTAAAAAAACAAAATTGGAATACACTATTAATAAAGGAGAGGGTGCTTTTTATGGTCCTAAAATAGAATTTGTTTTGAGAGATGCTATAGGAAGAGACTGGCAATGTGGAACTTTACAAGTAGACTTAAATTTACCAGGAAGACTTGGAGCGACTTTTGTAGATAAAGATGGAACCAAAAAAATACCTGTTATGCTTCACAGAGCTCTTTTTGGATCCTTGGAGAGATTTATTGGTATAATTATAGAAAATTATGCAGGTAAACTTCCCTTCTGGCTATCACCGTCACAAATTGTTGTGTTACCCATAGCTGAAGAGCACAATGATTATGCAAAAAAAATATTTAAAGACATGTTTAAAGAGGGTATAAAATGCGAAGTGGATTTAAGAAATCAAAAAATTAATTATAAAATTAGAGATCACTCTTTGTCAAAAGTTCCCTTTCTATTAATATGCGGAAGTAAAGAAATAAAAGATAAAAGTGTAACAATACGTAAATTAGGATCCGAAAAACAAGAGACTAAAAAAATTAATAATGTCATTAAAGAATTTAAACAATTAAATAACCTTCCAATAAATTAAGTGTATAAACCAAATTATTTTCAAAGAAGAACTAAATTTCAAGGTCCTCGAACTAATCACAGAATTAAAAGCATTGATGTTCAGGTGATTAATAGTAATGGAGAAAACCTAGGTATTCTACCACTGAAAAAAGCAATTGATACCGCAAAACAAGAAGGTCTAGACTTAATCGAAATATCACCAAACGCAAAGCCACCAGTTTGTAAAATTATGGATATGGGTAAATACAAGTACGATATGCAAAAAAAAGCTAACAAGGCAAAAAAAAATCAAAAAATTGCTGTACTTAAAGAATTAAAATTAAGACCTGGCACAGAGATACATGATTATAATTTTAAAATTAAAAATGCAAAAAAATTTCTTCAAAAAGGCGATAAAGTAAAATTTACTGTACGTTTTAAAGGTAGAGAAATGCAACATGTTCAACTAGGCAAAGATTTAATGAATAGAATTATAGAGGACACTAAGGAAATAGGAAAAGTAGAGGTAAATCCTAAATTTGAAGGACGACAAATGATAATGATTATTCACCCTAATTAATCATTGTAAAGTTAAAACAAAATATATATAAATCCGATACCATGCCAAAACTTAAAACAAAAAGTTCAGCCAAAAAAAGATTTAGGTTAACTAAATCTGGAAAAGTAAAAATGCCACAAGCAGGCAAAAGGCATGGAATGATTAAGAGAACAAACTCACAAATAAGAAAACAACGGGGCACAACGATTATGTCAAAACAAGACTCGAAAATTGTAAAATCTTATATGCCTTACAGCTTAAGAGGATAAAGAATGTCTAGAACAAAAAGAGGAGTCACAAGTAGAGCAAAACATAAAAAAGTTTTTAAAGCTGTAAAGGGACAATGGGGCAGAAGAAAAAACACAATACGTATTGCACGTCAAGCCATGGAAAAAGCACTGCAATATGCTTATAGGGATAGAAGAGCAAAAAAAAGGGAATTTAGATCTTTGTGGATTCAAAGAATCAACGCAGGAGTAAGAGCAGAGGGATTAACCTATTCAAGATTTATAAACGGACTAAATAAATCAAAAATTAAATTAGATAGAAAAGTTTTGGCTGATTTAGCCTACAATAATCCGGAAGCTTTCAAATCACTTGTCAAAAAAGTTCAGATATCAATAAAATAAACTTGTTTTTTCTTCTATAAAGTTAGAGTAAAAACTAACTAATGATAGATTTACGAGAATTAATTCAAAAGATATCACAAGCTAAAGACAAACTGGAGTTACAAAATATTAAATCACAGTTTTTAGGTAAAAATAGCCAAATCAATCAAGAATTTAAAAAACTAGGCTCTTTATCCGAAGAAGAAAAAAAAATTAAAGCTTCATCATTAAATAATGAAAAACAAAAAATCACTGAAGCTATTAACAATAGGTTTAAAGAATTAGAAAAATTAGAAATTAGCAAAAAATTGCAAAAAGATAGAGTTGATGTAACTTTACCAGCGAGAGAGAGACCTAATGGAAAAATACACCCAGTCTCCCAAGTGATAGATGAAATCTCATCAATTTTTTCTGAGATCGGTTTTTCTGTTGCAGAAGGCCCTGATGTTGAGACTGAATATAATAATTTTACAGCATTGAATACTCCGGAGGATCATCCTGCAAGAGACATGCACGATACCTTTTATCTAGATAATGACAAAAAAATTTTATTGAGAACTCATACTTCTCCAGTTCAAGTGAGGACAATGCTAAATAGCAAACCTCCTTTTAAAATTATTGTTCCTGGAAGAACTTATCGTTGCGATAGTGATCAAACTCATGCACCAATGTTCCATCAGCTGGAGGGCTTACATATAGATAAAGATATAACCATGGGACATTTGAAAGGTTGTTTAGATTATTTCGTAAAGGAATTTTTTGAGGTTAAAAAAATCAAAATGAGATTTAGACCAAGTCACTTTCCTTTCACCGAACCATCAGCAGAAGTAGATATTGGTTATAAACTAGAAAACGGAAGAATAATTGTGGGTGAGGGAGATAAGTGGTTAGAAATTTTGGGATGTGGAATGGTTCACCCCAATGTTTTAAAAAATGCAAAAGTTGATCCTAATAAGTTCCAAGGCTTTGCATTTGGAATGGGTATAGATAGACTTGCTATGTTAAAATATGGAATTAACGATCTTAGATCTTTTTTTGAAAGTGATTATAGATGGTTAAATTATTTTGGTTTTGATCCATTGGATGTTCCAACTAACTATAGAGGTTTGAGTAGATGATCATAACTCTATCATGGTTAAAAAATCATTTAACAACGTCATCAAATCTTGAAAAAATTATCAACAAACTTACTGACATTGGTTTAGAAGTAGAGGCAGTTAAAGAAGCTCAAAATGAATTATCTGATTTTAAAATTGCAAAAGTTCTTAAAGCAGAAAAACATCCAAATGCTGATAAACTTAAGCTTTGTGATGTAAGCATTGGTGACAATAGCGATATCAAGAAAGTTGTTTGTGGAGCCCAAAATGCAAGAAAAGGTTTAGTAACTATCTACGCACCACCAGGTTCTATTATTCCAAAATCAAAAATAAAATTAAAAATTGCTAAAATAAGAGGAGTCGAGTCACATGGAATGTTGTGCTCTGGAAATGAATTAGATATTTCAGACGACAGCGAGGGAATTATAGAACTAAAAAATAGAGAAAAAGATATTGGGAAAAACTACTTTAAAAGCAAAGGTGAAAAATCAATAGATATATCTGTGACACCTAATAGACCTGATTGCTTAGGTGTTAGGGGAATAGCAAGAGATTTAGCTTCTGCCGGTCTAGGCAAGTTTTCAAATTTAAAAAAAATAAAGATAAAGCAAAGTTTTAAACAACCAATAAAAATTTCAATAACAAAAGAAAAAAATCAAGGCTGCTTAAATTTTGGCGGTTGTTATATAAAAAATATTCAAAATAAAGAAAGTCCAGAATGGCTAAAAGAGAAAATAATTTCTCTTGGTTTAAAACCAATTTCTGCTGTAGTTGATATTACTAACTATGTAATGTTCGACCTTAACAGACCTTTGCATGCTTATGACGCTGATAAAATAGATAAAGAGATAATTGTAAGAAACTCAAAGTCTGGTGAAACTTTTACTGCACTTGATGGAAAAAACTATAAACTTGGAAATAATATGTGTGTTATTTCCGATAGAACTGGACCTTTAGGTCTTGGCGGCATAATTGGTGGTTCAAGGTCAGGCACTGAATTTGATACAAAAAATATCTTATTAGAGGCAGCATATTTTCATCCTTCATCTATAAGAAAAACTGCAAGCAATTTAGGTGTTGATACAGATGCCAAATACAGATTCGAGAGAGGTATTGATCCAAACTCAATTATTGAGGGACTTGAAGTTGCAACAAATTTAATTCTTAAAATCTGCGGGGGAGAAGCTAGTAAATTTTCAGTAGAGGGAAAATCTAAAGTTAAGAATAAAATTTTAGAGATTGATCAAACAAAGTTTAAAAAGGTAATAGGAATACCAATGCCTTCTGGAGAAGCTAAAAAGATATTAAACTCACTTGGATTTGATACGAAAATCAAAAAAAATAAATTTTTAGTAAAGATACCAACTTGGAGACCTGACATCTACCAAGATGTTGATATAATCGAGGAGCTAATAAGAATAAAAGGTTTTGATAAAATTTCATTAATACACCCAGAGAGATCAAGAAATAAAGACACCTTAAGTTTTGAGCAAAAGTTATTTCACCTTTCTCAAAGAGCTGTAGCTACAAAAGGATATATGGAGGCAGTTACATGGTCATTTACTGACTCGCGGATTGATAAATATTTTTCACAAGGAAAGAAAGAAATTGAAATCACAAATCCAATTTCAAGTGATTTAAATGTTTTAAGGACATCAATTTTTTCCAATTTGATTGTGTATTTGAAAAAAAATCAGGATAGAGGCTATTTAGATTTATCGTTATTTGAAATTGGCCCTACTTTTTATGGTAAAAAACCTGGAGAACAACAAGTAGTAATAGGTGGTTTAAAGTCCGGAGTAGTAAACAGAAAAACTTGGGAGTCTAAACCAAGAAATGTTGATGTATTTGATGTAAAGGCTGACGTTGTAAAGACATTGTTAGAGCTTGGGATTCAAGAAAATAATATTCATGTAAGCAATAAAACACAAGATTACTATAATCCGGGAAGATCTGGATCAATAAATTTTAATTCAGAAAATGGCGCACTTCTTGCTTCATTTGGTGAAATTCATCCCTCAATAATTTCAAACTTAGACTTAAAAGAGCAAAATGTAAGCGGATTTGAAATTTTTTTAAAAAATATTCCAAAACCAAAAACTAAATATAGATTTTCTAAAAAAGATTATTCTATTTCAGAGTACCAAAAATCTGAAAGAGATTTTGCTTTTATAATTAATGAAGACTTTAAAGCAGGAGACATCAAAAAATTAATAAGTGATATTGATACAAATTTAATTAAAAACGTAAAAATATTCGATGTTTTTTCAGGTGGAAATATGCCTGTTGGTAAAAAATCAATAGCCATCAATGTTTTAATACAGTCCAAAGAAAAAACACTTTCCCAAAAAGACCTTGATGATATAAGTCAAAAAATAATAGATATTGTAAAAGCCAAAACTGGTGGAACAATAAGATCCTAATGTCAGATATAAAGAGAGTAAGAAATTTTGCGATTATCGCACATATTGATCATGGAAAATCAACAATTGCCGACAGAATGATTCAAATTTGTGGTGGCCTTTCAAAAAGAGAAATGAAAGAGCAAGTTTTAGATTCAATGGATATTGAGAGAGAAAGGGGAATTACAATTAAAGCACAAACAGTGAAACTTAATTATAAATCGAAAGATGGAAATGATTATCTCTTAAATATTATCGATACTCCTGGCCATGTTGACTTTAGTTATGAAGTAAGTAGATCACTTCTTGCTTGTGAAGGTTCAGTTCTGATTGTTGATAGTTCACAAGGTGTCGAGGCACAGACTCTTGCAAATGTGTATCAAGCTCTTGACACAAATCATCACATAATCCCAGTGCTTAACAAGATAGATCTCCCAGCATCTGATGTTGGTAAAGTTAAAAAGCAAATAGAAGACGTAATAGGTATAGAAACTTCTAAAGCTATATCTTGTTCGGGAAAAACTGGAGAAGGTATTGAAGAAATTTTAGAGACAATTGTTTCAGATTTACCTCCCCCACAAGGTGATCAGAAGGCTAAGCTTAAATCTTTATTGGTAGATAGTTGGTATGATAGTTATTTAGGTGTTGTAATTCTTGTACGGGTTATTGATGGAAATATTAAAAAAGGAATGAAAGTAAAGCTAATGTCTACAAACCAAGAATATGAAATTGAAAAAGTTGGTGTTTTTACCCCAAAGGCTAAAGATATAGAAGAATTAAATTCAGGGGAAATTGGATTTATAATAACAGGTATAAAAAGTTTATCAGAAACAAAAGTGGGAGATACAATTTGTGACTCCAAAGACCCAATTGAAAAACCGTTACCAGGTTTTAAACCCAGTAAACCTGTTGTTTTTTGTGGTCTTTTCCCAGTTGATAGTTCAGAGTACCAAAGATTAAAAGATGGACTTGGTAAACTCAAACTTAATGACTCTAGTTTCTCTTATGAACCAGAGTCTTCTAGTGCCCTAGGTTTGGGCTTTAGGTGTGGATTTCTAGGTCTTCTCCATTTAGAAATTATAACTCAAAGATTAACCAGAGAGTTTGATATTAATTTAATAACCACAACCCCAGGAGTTGTATACAAATTAAATAAAATTAATGGTGATATTATAGATCTTCAAAACCCAACTATGATGCCAGATCCAACTCAAATAAAATTAATAGAGGAGCCTTGGATAAAAGCAACAATTATTACCCCAGACGAATATTTGGGATCTATAATAAAAATTTGCCAAGATAAAAGAGGTATTCAAAAAGATCTATCATACTCTGGAAACAGAGCAGTTCTAGTTTACGAATTACCTCTTAATGAAGTTGTTTTCGATTTTTACGATAGACTGAAATCAATTACTAGCGGATACGCAAGTTTCGATTATGAAATTACCGGTTATAAAGAAGGTAATTTAGTTAAATTAGGTATCTTAGTAAACAATGAGCCAGTTGATGCTCTTTCAATGATTATTCACAAAGAATTTGCACAAAATCAAGGAAGATTAGTATGTGAAAAGTTAAAAGATCTTATACCTAGACATAATTTTATGATTCCAATCCAGGCTGCAATTGGAGGAAAAATTATTGCAAGGGAAAGTATCAAAGGTTTTAAAAAAGACGTTTTAACGAAAATCCATGGTGGAGGAGCACGTGATCGTAAAAGAAAGTTGTTAGAAAAACAAAAAAAAGGAAAAGCTCGTTCAAAACAATTTGGAAGGGTCGAAATACCACAAGAAGCTTTTATTGGAGTATTAAAAATCAATAAAGAAACTTAAGGAGAGATGGCCGAGTGGTTGAAGGCGCACGCTTGGAAAGTGTGTAAACGGGAAACCGTTTCGTGGGTTCGAATCCCACTCTCTCCGCCATTTTAAAAATTGATTACTTTGTTACCACTAGCCGATTAATTGGCATTGAAAAACGCCCTTGTCTTTCTTGATCTCCACTCTGTTTTGATACAATTAGAAGATTAGATAACTCAGAAAGCAATATTCTACGAGTCTCTGGTGGTAAGATGAATGAAGCATAAAAAAATCCTGCAGTAGTTTCGGCCATTTCAGCAACGGATCCTTCCATGGATACCATACTAGTTTCGATGCTAATGTTAGCATCTGGAAAAGCTTCACTTAAAAGATTTTTTAAACTATCTGTACTACGTATTCTTGGATCACCTAAATCAATCTCGCCATACCTAGGTAGCTTAGCTTGTACGTATTTATAGATTAAATTGTGTACATCATTATATCCTGGCGCTGCATCCATAGGTCCATTGACCAATGCTGCAAACTTTCCACCTAAGGATAGTACACGACGGATTTCATTTAACACTGGAGTAATTGGGTTCATTAATGTCAAAGCCCAATGGCACAGTACAACGTCTATTGAGTTATCATCAATAGCTGTCAAATTTTGTGCTTTTAACTCTAACAGATCAACAGAACCTTTTGGTAGACGCGCCTTAGCCAGTTCTAATTCTTCAGGACTTATATCCGCTCCTTTTAATTTAAATTTTTTATTACGATCGTATAAGATTTTAAGTAATGGTCCTGATCCACAAGCAAGATCCAGCACACGGATACCATCAACATTAGGCACAATTTCAGCTAACCATTCATAACTATTACGTCCAGCTTTATCACGGCAGGAACTTGCACATTTTTCAGTGAAGCCTGCATTATTTTGATGCACAGTTCTTAGATGGGCGAGAAGCGCTTTATCACCTGGCTGTTGATTGTTAGCAAGACTGTCAGTCCAGATCGAGCTGAGGCCGCTCTTAGCATTTACATCTTTATTTGACATCAATAGGCCAACAAATTGGATTTAGTGGACTAGCAGCAACTTCGCCTGGTTTTACATTTGGCATAAATTTTTGCCAATCACCAGAAACCATTGTAGGAGAATTTATCACTCGAGCCCCATCTCTAAAATAAGTATTGGCTAGAGCTACTCGGCTACGATTAGTTCTATTGCGTGATGCAGTATGAAAATTTAAATTATGGTGAAAGCTAACTTCGCCCAATTCGAATGAAGTTTCATTTACCGTGACACCATTTTTTCTAAAAATTTCTGAGACACCACGGTCATAGCCTGTACCAGTCTTTTCAAATGTAACGGCATTTACTATTTTGTGTACATCTAGCGGATAGGCGAAAGAGAGCGGTCCCATCTCAACAGGCGTTGGCTGTGCTGGTACCCAAGCGGTGACCACATCATTAGTATCCAATGGAAAATGATGGTCGTCGAAGTGCCAAGGTGTTCTACCACAACCAGCTTGCTTTGCTAAAACGTTATCGTGGTAAAGTCTAACAGCTGATACCCCAAGTAGATTCGCTGAAATTTGTCCTAAACGTGGTGATAATACATAGGAACGTAGTAATTCATTTTTTGGCCATGTCATTTCTAAACTAAGAAATCTGTCATGCGCTTCTTTATCAGGATCAACATCAAATTCTTTTTTTAAAAGCTTAATCAACTCAGCTCTAAGTTTAAGTACTACCCCTGGCGAGAAAACTTTTTTGAGTTTGATAAAACCATTTTTTCTAAAGAAATCAATTTGTTCATTTTTCAATGGATAAACCTCGGTCAGTTCAGAAACAACCTCATCATCAGTTGGGATTGCAACATT
>CACFQM010000014.1 GCA_902568425.1 uncultured Pelagibacteraceae bacterium
CTGAACACAAGTTTTACCAGACTCTTTAAAAACCGATACAACGTCTGCTTCTTTGAGGTTAGTTTGATTTATTTTTTGGGAAGATTGAATTTGAGTTAATGCTTTTATTCTGTCTCTGAGAATAGCAGCCTTTTCGTAATCTAAGTCTTCACTCGCTTTCTCCATTTCTGAAGATAAATTTTTTTGAATTCTTTGTGACTTACCAGAGATAAAATCAACTGCATCATTCACTAAATTTTTATAGTTTTTCTCCTCTATTTTACCCACACATGGAGCAGAGCATCTTCTAATTTGGTACAAAATACATGCTCTATCTCTATTTTTAAAAACTGTATCATCGCAAACTCTTAACAAAAATATTTTTTGAAGAATTTTAATTGTCCAGTTTGCAGATCCCACGGATGCAAAAGGTCCAAAATAATAACCGTCTCTATTTTTTTTTCCTCTTAGTTTGGTTAATTGTGGCCACTTATCTTTTTGACCAACAAATATATAAGGGAACGATTTGTCGTCTCTAAGCAAAATATTGAATCTCGGTTTATGTCTTTTTATGAGGTTTGCTTCCAACAATAGAGCCTCACTCTCATTAGTTGTTGTTGTGGTTTCAAGTTTTCTTGTTAGCGAAAGCATTCTTTCTGTTCGTATTGGAAGGTGGTTATCCGAAACATAACTTTTGAGGCGATTAGGAATATTTTTTGCTTTACCAACATAAAGAATTTCATTTTTATCACTTAACATTTTATAAACCCCAGGATTATTTGTGAGATTTACGATTTTTTTTCGAATTATTTCTTTGCCTTTTTTAATACTCATTTGATCTAGTCTTTTCTAACTCTATCCCTACAGAAGTAGTATTCTTTATCACATCTAATTTTTCAATTCTTAAAAGAATTTTTTTTACTCTCATATTTTCAAAAAGTTTTGAAAATATTTTTTCAGCTAAAGTTTCAAGAAGTGGGTAATGCTTTCTGGATGTAATCCTAATAATAGTTTTAATTACTTGCTCATAGTTTACAATACTTTTTAAATCTTTGTCATTCGGAATTAAATTTTGATCAATATTTATAACTAAATTAAATCTCACTCTTTGTTTTTTCTTTTTTTCAAAATTATGAATTCCTACAAGCATCTTTAAAACAAGATCCTTAATTAGAATTTTTCTTTTGTAACTAAAAGATCTTTTTTGTTTAAATTTTATTATTTTCATTCTTTTGAGTTTATTATATCGGGCGTTTTCCATGCTAAACTTTGTCCGCTATCTACACTAACTATTTGACCTGTAATGCTATTATTTTCAATAAAATATTTAACGGATGCACAAATATTGTTTAAATCAACTTGCTTTTGAAGAATTGTAGATTTCCATTGGGCTTTAAAATGTTTCTCAGATTGTCTATTGTTTTTTAAAGTTGGACCTGGCGAAATTCCATTTACTCTAATATTAGGAGCAAGTTTCATGGCAGTAGTAGTTGTAAGTGTTGCAAGTGCAGCTTTACTTAAAGTATATGAAAAAAAGAAAGGAGTGAGTTTTTTAACTCTTTGATCAATAATATTTATAATGTTTGCTTCTTTTTTTTTTACGTATCTTTTAAAGTCTTTAATTAAAAACGCAGGTGCTTTTAAATTTATATCTAAATGTTTTGAAAAGCTTTTATCACTAAAATTTTCTAAATCATCTTTTTCAAACAAAGATGCATTGTTAATTAAACAATCTAAACCCTTCATTTTTTTATAAGCAAAAGGGACTATTTTCTTAGTCTGATTAATATTACTAAGGTCAGCCTTAATCAAAAAAACTTTAGTGCCTATTTTTTCTAGCTCCATCTTTAATTGCAATGCTGATTTTCTTGATTTATTAAAATGAATTACAATATCAACATCATATCCAGCTAAACTCTTTGCTATAGCTGAACCAATTCTAGTAGCGCCACCAGTTATAATTATTTTTTTGGCTTCCATTTTTTTATAGATTTTCTTGGCTTAGTGCCTGGCATTCCCATCTTAGATCTACCTTGAGGATAAACCTTTTTGTTTAAGTTATACTGTGAAATTTTTGGATTCAAGTTAATCTCAAGTTCATTTGTCTCCAATTTTCTTATTTCATCTCTAATTTTTGCTGCTTCTTCAAACTCTAAATTTGATGCAGATTCTTTCATTTTTTTATTAAGTGCTTTTAGATGTTTTTTTAAGTTTCCACCAACATTTGAGCCTTCACTAATTTTTACATAATCTTTTTCGTAAACAGATTCTAAAATATCGTTAATCTCCTTCTTAACCGACTCTGCGCTTATATTATTTTTTTTATTATATTCTACCTGTCTACCTCTTCTCCTATCTGTCTCTTTTATAGCTTTATCGATACTTTTTGTTACTTTGTCCGCATAAAGAATTACTTTGCCATCTACATTTCTAGCAGCTCTACCTATAGTTTGAATTAGTGAGGTTTCTGATCTTAAAAAACCCTCTTTATCCGCATCCAAAATTGCAACTAAAGCACATTCTGGTATATCCAATCCTTCTCTTAATAGATTGATACCAACCAAAATATCAAAAACACCCATTCGTAAATCTCTAATGATTTCAATTCTCTCAAGTGTATCTATATCTGAATGCATATATCTTACTTTTAAACCGTTTTCATGAAGATATTCTGTTAAATCTTCTGCCATTTTTTTTGTAAGGGTAGTAACTAAAATTCTATATCCTTTATCAATAACTTTTTTAGACTCATGGAACAAATCATCTACCTGAGTTTTTGCAGGTCGTATTTCAACAGGCGGATCAATTAAACCTGTTGGTCTTATAACTTGATCTATATATTTATTTTGAGTTTGTTTTAGTTCCCAAGGACCAGGGGTTGCGGACACAAAAACTGTTTGAGTTCTCATTGCATCCCACTCTTCAAACTTTAATGGTCTATTATCCATGCAAGAAGGTAATCTGAAACCATACTCAGCAAGAGTTTTCTTTCTCGTGTGATCACCTTTATACATACCATTTAGTTGAGGTACAGTTACGTGGCTTTCGTCTACAAATATAATAGTATTGTCTGGAAAATATTCAAAAAGAGTTGGTGGAGGTTCTCCTTTGTTTCTTCCAGATAAAAATCTTGAGTAATTTTCAATACCCGCACAGGTTCCTGTTGCTTCAATCATTTCAAGATCAAATTTAGTTCTCTCTCTCAACCTTTGAGCTTCTAGAAGTTTATTATTAGTTTTATGGTCTTCTAGAGTCACTTCCAATTCTTTTTTAATTTCTTTGATGGCTTGATCAATAGTTGGTTTTGGAGTTATATAATGGCTGTTAGCGTATAATTTTATTACCGCAAAATCATTTGTCTTGTCCCCTGTTAAAGGATCAAATTCTTCTATCTTTTCAAGTTTATTTCCATTTAAACTTAATCTCCAAGCTCTATCTTCTAAATGTGATGGAAATATTTCTAAATTCTCTCCTCTAACCCTGAAAGTACCCCTGAAAAAATTTTGATCATTTCTCTTATATTGTAAATTAACAAATGTTTTTATAATCTCATCTCTTTCATATTCATAATTTTTTTTTAATGCCAATGTCATTTTACTGTATGCTTCAACTGAACCAAGTCCGTAAATACAAGAAACACTAGCTACAATAATTACATCGTCACGTTCAAGCAAAGATCTTGTTGCCGAATGCCTCATCCTATCTATTTGTTCATTTATAGAAGCTTCTTTTTCAATATATGTATCTGATCTTGGAACATATGCTTCAGGAGTATAATAATCATAATAAGAGACAAAATATTCAACAGCATTGTTTGGAAAAAAGCTTTTCATTTCGCCATACAATTGTGCAGCTAAAGTTTTATTTGGAGCTAAAACTAAAGCAGGCCGATTTGCAGACTCTATTACTTTAGCCATAGTAAAGGTTTTTCCTGATCCAGTGACACCTAGCAAAACCTGTTCGCTTTGCTTATCTTTTAAATTTTTAAGTATCTTTTTAATTGCCTCAGGCTGATCCCCGGCAGGTTGAAAATTACTTTTTATTTTAAATCTTATTCCACCTTCAAGTTTTTTCCTAACAGGAGCGTTATTAGCCTCTAAATTATCTATTTTTTCTTGGTATGTATTTTGCATTTTGTGTTAATAATAATAAATATTATAAATTTCAATGAGCATAGTTTCCAATAGTTTAAAGCGAATAAAACCTTCACCAACCATCGCGGTTACCTCAAAAGCTAGGGAAATGAGGGCAGCTGGTAAAGATGTTATAGGTTTAGGAGCAGGTGAGCCTGATTTTGACACTCCAGATAACATCAAAGATGCTGCTATCGAAGCAATTAAAAGAGGAGAAACAAAGTACACAGCCGTAGATGGTACACCAAAACTTAAAAAGGCGATCCAAGGGAAATTTACAAGAGAAAATAATTTGTCTTACGAATTAGATCAAATTTCTGTTGGTACAGGAGGAAAACAAGTTTTATATAACGTTTTTATGGCAACCCTAAATCCAGGAGACGAAGTCATTATCCCAGCACCTTATTGGGTATCTTATCCTGATATGGTTTTATTAGCTGGCGGTAAACCCAAAATAGTAAAGTGCTCAGAAAAAAATGAATTCAAAATAACACCAGATGAATTAAAAAAAGCTATTGGAAAAAAAACTAAATGGTTAATTATAAACTCACCGTCTAATCCAACTGGATCTTGTTACACAAGGAGTGAGATAGAAGAATTATCAAAAATATTAATAAAAAATAAAAATGTTCATATACTTAGTGACGATATCTATGAGCATATAACGTATGATGATTTTAAATTTTTCACTATTGCCCAAATTAAAGCTTTAAAAGATAGAACATTAACAATGAACGGTGTAAGTAAGTCTTACTCTATGACTGGATGGAGAATAGGGTATGGAGCTGGTCCGAAAGACATAATTAAAGCTGTAGCAAAAATTCAATCTCAATCTACAACAAATCCATCTTCGATTAGTCAGGCAGCAGCAGTAGAAGCTTTAAATGGAACTCAAGATTTCATAAAAACAAGATCTGACTCCTTTAAGGAGAGGAGGGATTACGTTGTTGAAACTTTAAATAGTATTAATGGTTTAAGTTGTTTGAAACCAAGCGGAGCTTTTTATGTCTTCCCAAATTGTAAAAAGTTGTTAGGTAAAAAGACAAAATTAAAAACAGATAAAGAATTTGTAGAAAAATTACTTGAAAAAGCGGAAGTAGCTGTAGTTCAGGGATCTGCATTTGGTTTAGATGGATATTTCAGAATTTCTTATGCTACCTCCATGGAAAATCTTAAAAAAGCTTTAGATAGAATAAAATCGTTTTGTGAAAGTTTAAACTAGTCCTAATCTTACGACTGATTTAGCATTCTCAATCATACAATCTTTTGCAGGTTTAAATTTAAAACCTAATAATTCTTCTGCATAAGTACTATCGGTTTGCATTAAAATTCCAAGATCGGGTATCATCATTTTAGCGCTTGAGTCTATATAACTTATTAATTTTACCATGAAATTTGGAAGTTCTTTTTTGGGAAGTTTTTTTGCATACTCAGGCATTGCTTCAGCCATTATTTGAGATAACTCAACTAGTTTTTTTACTTCTTTACCAACAATTAATCTCCTTCCGCCAACTTTATTATTTCCAATACAAGCAACATGTGCTTTTGCTATATCTTTCACATCAGAAATTAAAACTGCAAATTTAGGCGCACCTGGAAATTTACCTGCCATAAATTGTCTAACATATTCTATTGATGTACCTCCTTTTTTATCTAAAGCATCTCCAAAAACTCCACCGGGACAAATACAAGTTAATTTATTTCTTAATCCTTTGCTTTCCATAAACTCCCAAGCTAATCTTTCTGCTTTTGTTTTTGACAAGAAATAGTCATTCACACCTTCTACCCAATTTTCATCAGTCCAATCATTTTCTCCAAATGTGTAGGGATTGCTTCTGTTAGGCTTTCTAAACATTGCAACGATTGAAGAAGTTTTAATTATTTGTTCCACACCTGCATTTACTCCAGCTTTTAAAACTCTTAAAGTTCCATCAACAGCAGGAGGTAATAAACTTTCTCTATTTCTTGAAACTTTCATAGGAAAAGGTGAGGCAATGTGAAATATATATTTACATCCCTTTGCTGCTTCATCCCATCCATCGTCTTTAACAAGATCTAATTCAACAAATGATAATTTATCAATCGAAGCATATTTACTTATAGTTTCTTTCGTTTGTTCAATTAAACTTTTATTTCTTACTGTTCCTAAAACTTCATAGCCAGAATTTAATAATTCTATAGCAGTGTGTTTTGCAATCCATCCACTTATACCTGTAAGTAATATTTTTCCGCTCATTTTGAAGACAAATGTTTTTCAGCCTCAAGTGCAGCCATACAACCCATTCCAGCCGCAGTAACTGCCTGCCTGAATATTTTATCTTTAACATCGCCAGCTGCAAAAACTCCTGGCACATTAGTTGTTGTAGAGTCAGGATTGGTTACAATATATCCCTCTTTATCCATATTTAATTGACCTTTGAAAAGTGAAGTAGCTGGGTCATGGCCTATTGCTATAAAAAGTCCATCAACTTTCAATTCGGTAGTTTTATTAGTTTTTACATTTTTAATTTTGATAGCTTTGACTGATTTTGGATTAGTGTCCCCGATAACATCCTCAACAACGCTATCCCAGATAATTTCAATTTTTTTATTTGCTTTTAGTTTTGCTTGAAGCATTTTTTCTGCCCTTAATTCATTTCTTCTATGGATTAGTTTAACTTTTGAGGCAAACTTTGTTAAAAACATAGCTTCTTCTACGGCAGCATTTCCACCTCCAACAACAGCAACTTCTTTTTCTTTAAAAAAGAAACCATCACATGTTGCGCATGCTGAAACACCGAATCCTCTAAATTCTTGTTCTGATTTTAAATTTAACCACCTTGCCTGAGCTCCTGTGGAAATAATAAAACTATCTGCGCTATAGACTTGGCCACTATCTCCAATAGCTTCAAAAGGTTTTTTTGATAGATCAACTTTTTTTATATGATCTTGTATCATTTCTGTTCCAACAGCCTTTGCTTGGCCCTTCATTTCTTCCATTAACCAAGGACCTTGAATAACTTTTGAATATCCTGGAAAGTTTTCTACGTCGGTTGTTGTGGTTAATTGACCTCCTGGTTCAGATCCAAAAACCAAAATTGGCTTTAACATAGCTCTTGCTGCATATATTGCAGCAGTATATCCAGCGGGTCCGGATCCAAGAATTAGTACTTTAGAATGTTTTGCCATAACTAAACTTATATAGGTATTTTTGAAAAAATTTAAAGTTGCAAAATTTACTCAAAAGTATCGTTATACTGTTGATTAACCCTCACAAAAGTTGTGCATTTACTCAATTGTTTTAAAGAAGGTGCTCCAACATAAGTGCAACTACTTCTCAACCCACCTAAAATATTTAAAACCGTATCATTAATTTTTCCTCTATATTTTAATTGAACTTTTTTACCTTCGCTGCTTCTGTAATCAGCATGACCACCATAATGTTTATTTAAAGCTGTCTCAGAACTTGAACCATAAAACTCAATAACTTTTGATCCGTTTTTTTTTATTATTTTTCCTCCGCCTTCATCATGGCCTGCAAACATTCCACCAAGCATTACAAAATCTGCACCTCCACCAAATGCTTTTGCTACATCGCCCGGACATGTACATCCTCCATCAGCTACAATGTGCGCACCTAAACCATGAGCCGCATCAGCACATTCAATAACAGCACTTAACTGAGGATAACCAACGCCTGTTTGAATACGAGTTGTACATACACTTCCAGGTCCAATTCCAACTTTTACAATGTCTGCACCTGCAAGTATTAATTCCTGTGTCATATCCGCTGTAACAACATTTCCAGCGATAATAGTTTTTGTTGGATATTTTTTTCGAACCGAACTTACAAACTTACTGAAGTGATCAGAATAACCATTTGCAATATCAATACAAATAAACTCAAAAAAACTATTTTCTTTTAATATATCATTTAGTCTTTTGTAATCTTCATCACTTGTCCCAGTGCTTAAAATAACCTGAGGAAATATTTTTTTAATTGATTTGAATTTTTTAATTATTTTGGAGTCGTGCTGTTTAGTTAAACAGGTCATAATTTGATGAGTAGCCAAATTTTCAGCCATAACAAGTTCACCCACACCGTCCATGTTGGCAGCTATTAAAGGGATGCCGGACCATTCGTGATTGCTATATTTAAATTTGTAGGTACGTTCTAACTTTACGTCTTTTCGACTATGTAAAGTGCTTCTTTTAGGCCGAAATAGGACATCGGCATAATCCAGTTTGATATCTTCTTCAATACGCATATTTCCATCAAACATGTATAAAGGTTTGTTAATTAAATAAAAAGTTAATCTATTTTTATATGTGGATAAATAAAACCCAGAAATATATAAGATAACTTATGCTCAAAACGAAAGCCCTTCTATTAACCCAGGGTATGCATGGAATGATAAGCCAGGTTGAGGGTTTGTCTAAAGCTTTGGGTTTAAAGTTTAAGCACGAAACAATCAAACTTAAAAAAATTTGGGATTTTATTCCTCCAAAATTTACTCCAGTAACAGAGGGTATTTTAAAGAATAGGTTCATTTGTGACGCCAAGGTAATTATTTCATGTGGACGTAAAAGCGTAATACCTTCGATTATGATAAAAAAAAGATTCAAAAAAGATGTTTTTACAATTCACATTCAAGATCCAAAAGTAAAACTTGAAAATTTTGATTGCATTATTTGTCCAGAACATGACAATTTAGAAGGCAATAATGTTATAAGAACTAAGGGTGCTATTCATTATCTTACTAACGATGAAATTAAAAAAAATGTTAATTATCTCAATCCTAAAGCAAATGATAAAAAAATTATTACCCTAATCCTTGGAGGGCCAAATAAATATTATAGTTTTTCAGAAAAACAAATGACAGAGACATTTGCAAAAATTAAAAATTTATTTGTTTATTCTAAATATAAATTAATTGTTATTCCTTCTTATCGAACTCCAGAAAATATAGTTAAACTTGCCTTTAATTATTTTAACGATAATCATTTAGTTATTAAAGAAAGAGACAAAAAAGCTTATTTATCATCTCTTGGTTTAGCAGATATAATAATAGTTACTTGTGACTCAACTTCTATGATTTCAGAGGCTGCAATTACTGGTAAACCAGTATACGTTGCTCAGATGAGAAATAAAAGAAGTATACATAGATTTGACAAATTTTATAAACTATTTAAAGAACTTGGTATAATAAGGGATTTGGATAACAAAATTGAAAATTGGACTTACACAGGTTTGGATGAAGTAAATAAAGCTGCAAAATTAGTTAAACAGAAAATGAAAACAAATGGAATTATTTAATTCACTTAAAAGCAGATTAGAAACATACGACAAACCTTTTACACATTGGGCTATTAAAAGGCCTTTAACAGATTTAGCAGTCAAAGAAATTTGCAATGCTGAGATTGCAAATCCAGTTTCTGAGGGAATTAATTATGATGGAACCAGAGCTATTGATGGTGGAGAAGGTAAATTTAGAGAAGGAATTAAATCAGGTGGCAAAGCAAAAAAATACAGATGTTTTGTAACCAAAGAAAATTCTAAAAATTTTCCTGAACTAACGAGTTTTATAAAAGAGCTGTGTTCAAAAACTGTTTATCAATACATTGGTCAATTAATTAAAAAGGATCTTTCAAACTCTTATGTTAGATTAGAGGTAATTTGTGATAGACAAGGTTTTTGGCTTAAACCACATTGTGATATTAAGGAAAAACTTTTGTCGTCCTTGATATTTATTAATCCATTCAATGAGTCTGAAAACCTGGGCACTGATTTTTATGATGAAAAATTAAATAAAATAAAAACAGTTCCATACAAGGACAACTACGGATATTTTTTTTCTAGTGGCCCAAATACTTGGCATGGAATGGAAAAAAAAGAGATAAAAAAAGAGAGACGTTGTATACAGATTAACTACGTTTCCTTTCATACGGACTGGAAAGTAGAAGTTTAATAGTATATATTTTTAATATGGCTACTTACGAATGTTCAAAATGTGGAATGTCAGTGAACGCTACTTGTGGTAAATGCTCGTCTCCATTGGTAAATGACAATTTAAAACTTGATGATGGAAAACAAGTTCAGATATCAAAATGTCCCAATGATCACGGAAAAATAAAATCTCCATTGTGTTGTGGCCAGGATATGAGTTGTAGAGTTTAGTTATCCTGTAAAGCTCTGACTTTAATTGGGTATTTTTTTAATGCTTCAATGGACTCCAAACATGCATTTGCAGCTGCGACTGTTGTGAAATAAGGAACCTTATTCACTAAACTTGTTCTTCTCAAACTAAATGAATCGGCAATAGAGTCTTTCCCCTCAGTTGTATTTATAACTAAAGAAATATTCTTTTCATTTAATCTTTCAACTATATGAGGTGATCCTTGGCTTACTTTATTTACTTTTTTACATCTTACTCCATTAGCAATTAAATATCTTGCAGTTCCAGAGGTAGCCAATAAAGAAAAACCAAACTTTACTAATTTTTTAGCATTATTTAATATTTTATCTTTATCTTTGTCTTTAACTGAAATAAATGCATTTCCTTTAAGCGGAATACTATTATTGCTAGCTATTTGGCTTTTGGCAAAAGACAAGCCAAAATTATTGTCGAAGCCCATGGCTTCACCTGTTGATTTCATTTCAGGACCTAATAAAACATCAACTTCGGGAAATTTATTGAAAGGAAATACAGCCTCCTTAACCGCAAAAGTATTTTTATTTTTCTTCTTAAGATTAAATTTAGATAATTTTTCCCCCGCCATTACTCTTGAGGCAATCTTCGCTACCGAGAGTCCAGTTGCTTTGGACACAAATGGCACTGTTCTGCTTGCTCTTGGATTAACTTCAAGAACGTAAATTTCATTTGATTTAATAGCAAACTGAATATTTATTAAACCAATTACTTTTAAAGCTTTTGCCAACTGTTCAGTTTGAATTTCAATTTTTTTTATAATTTCTTTACTTAAAGTGTACGGAGGCAAAGAACATGCCGAGTCGCCTGAATGTATTCCTGCTTCTTCAATATGTTCCATAATTCCTGCTACAAATACTGATTTACCGTCACAAATAGCATCAACATCTACCTCAGTTGCATCATTTAAAAACCTATCAATCAAAACTGGATTTGATCCAGAAACTTTTACAGCTTCATCAATATATTTTTTAAGATCGGACTGAGAATAGATTATTTCCATTCCTCTGCCGCCAAGAACGTATGATGGTCTAATTACAATTGGGAAACCAATTTTATTTGCTATTTTAAAAGCCTCTTTTTTATTTCTAGCTATCCCACTTTCTGCTTGTTTAAGATTTTCTTTAATAAGTATTTTTTTGAATCTTTCCCTGTCTTCTGCAAGATCAATCGAGTCAAATTGAGTACCTAAAATTGGAATTTTATTTTCATTTAAGGTTCTAGCTAATTTGATTGGTGTCTGTCCACCAAATTGAGCAATTACACCAAGTACTTTCCCTTTTTCCATTTCTTTATAAATTATATTTAAAACATGTTCTTCAATTAAAGGTTCAAAATATAATCTATCACTTGTATCATAATCAGTAGAAACAGTTTCAGGATTACAATTTATCATTATTGTTTCATATTTTTTTTTCTTTAATGCAAAGCTTGCCTGGCAACAACAATAATCAAACTCTATACCTTGACCAATCCTATTTGGCCCACCTCCCAAAATTATAATCTTCTCTTTTTTTGTTGGATTTGATTCACAGTCGGCAAAATTACCTGATAATTTTTGATATGTTGAATACATATAAGGTGTTTCTGATTTAAATTCCGCAGCACATGTGTCAATTTTTTTAAATACTGGAAAAATTTTAAGTTTTCTTCTTTTCTTCTCGATCGATTTAACTGAACTTTTAGTTAATTCTGCAATTTTACTATCAGAAAATCCAATTGATTTTATAAAAGAAAATTCCTTAAAAGTTTTAGGAACCCCATTCTTTTTTAATTTTTTTTCTTCTTTAATTATGCCAGATATCTGTTCAAGAAACCAAGGATCTATGTTTGTTAATTTGTAAATAATCTTAATATTAATATTTCTTCTTATTGCTTCTGCAACTACAATAAGTTTGTCAGGCAAATTTTGTCTCAGTTTTTTTCTTAATTCTTTATTTGTTACATTATTTAATGAATCCAAACCTTTATAACCAATTTCTAAAGATAATAAGCCTTTTTGCAAAGATTCTTTGAAATTTCTGCCAATCGCCATTGCCTCGCCTACAGACTTCATCGATGTTCCAAGTTTAATTTTGGCAGACTTAAATTTCTCAAAAGTAAATCGTGGAATTTTAGTTACCACATAATCAATTGTTGGCTCAAAAGATGCAGGAGTTGATCCGGTAATTTCATTTTTTAGTTCATCAAGGGTATAACCAATCGCAAGTTTAGCAGCAACTTTTGCAATTGGAAATCCTGTTGCTTTTGATGCTAACGCTGAAGATCTCGAAACTCTTGGGTTCATTTCAATTATAACCATTCTTCCGTCTTTAGGATTGATTGCAAACTGAACATTAGATCCACCAGTCTCTACTCCAATTTTCCTCAAACATTCAATTGAGGCATTCCTCATTACTTGAAATTCTTTATCGGTTAATGTTAATGCTGGTGCAACTGTAACTGAATCTCCAGTGTGAGTCCCCATCGGATCAACATTTTCAATTGAACAAATTATTATACAATTATCTTTATTATCCCTTACAACCTCCATCTCAAATTCTTTCCACCCTTCTAATGACTCTTCCACAAGCACTTGATTTTGAGGCGACTCTGTTATTCCAGATTTAATTAAATTAAAAAATTCTTTTTTAGTTTTTGCTATTCCACCACCTGACCCACCTAAAGTGAATGAAGGTCTGATAATTGCAGGTAATCCAATTTTTTTTAAAACTTTGTTGGAGTTTTTAAATGAGTTAAGAATTTCAGACTTCGGCAAATCAAGTTTTATCTCTTTCATTGCTTTTCTAAAAAGTGCTCTATCTTCTGCCCTTGATATTGCCGAAGCTTTTGCTCCAATCAATTCCACTTTATTCTTCTTTAGTATTCCTTTTTTTTCCATTGAGATTGCAGTATTTAATGCTGTCTGCCCACCCATAGTTGGAAGAATTGCACACGGTTTTTCTTTTTTAATAATTTTTTCGACAATCTCAGGTGTAATTGGCTCTATATAAGTTTTATCAGCAACCTCTGGATCAGTCATAATTGTTGCAGGATTTGAATTAATTAAAATTACTTTATAACCTTCGTCTTTAAGCGCTTTACATGCCTGAGTTCCCGAATAATCAAACTCGCAGGCTTGCCCAATCACAATTGGTCCAGCACCAATGACTAAAATTTTTTTAATATCTTTTCTTTTTCCCATTTTTATTTGATTTTATGTTGTTTAAAAATTTTTCGAATAAATATTTACTATCTTGTGGTCCAGGATTAGCTTCTGGATGATACTGAACTGAAAATAGTTTTTTGTCTTTTACCTCTATACCTTCGATAGAACCATCAAAAAGAGATTTGTGTGTGACTTTTACATTTTTAGGAATTGATTTAGCATCAACTTCAAAACCATGATTTTGACTTGTAATTTCGACTTTATTTGTGGTTAGATCTTTAACAGGATGGTTTGCACCTCTGTGACCTAGTGACATTTTTTTAGTTTTTGCTCCTAGAGCTAATGATAAAATTTGATGTCCTAGGCAAATACCAAAAATAGGTATTTTATTATCAATTAACTTTTTTACTATTGGTATTGCATACCTTCCAGTTGCTGCAGGGTCTCCTGGACCATTTGATAAAAAAACCCCATGAGGCTTAAGTTTTAAAATCTTATCTGCTGGAAAGTTCGCTGGGACAACTGTTACACCACAATTAATATCAGAAAAACATCTTAATTGATTTTTTTTCATTCCATAATCAATTGCGATAATTTGATATATATTTTTTTTATTTTTCACATAACCATTTTTTTTGTCCCAAGATTTTAAAGATTTCCATTTATAAATATTTTTACATGTAACTTTCTTGGCTAAGTCTAGGCCTAATAATCCATTCCACGATTTTGTAATTTTTAAAAGTTTTTTTAAATTATGATTTCCTTTTTTCAAAAATTGTATTGCTCCCTTAGGAGCACCTTTATCTCTTATATAGTTTGTAATAACTCTAGTATCTAATCCTACAATTCCAATAATCTTTCTCTTTTTAAGCCATTTATCTAATTTTTTAATTGACCTATAATTAGATGGATCAGTTATATTAGAATTCAGAATAACTCCTTTTGTCCAGGTTTTATCAGCCTCGTTATCTTCAATATTTGTTCCTACATTCCCTATATGGGGAAATGTAAAATTTATAATCTGATCGGAGTAAGATGGATCTGTTATGATTTCTTGATAACCAGTTATCGAGGTATTGAAACAAACCTCACCAACTGCACTACCTTCATGACCAATACCAGTTCCAAAAAATTTGGTGCCATCTTCAAAAACTAAAATACCTGTTGAAAAATTTTGTGATTTATTTTTTTTGTTTCTGACCTGTCTCAAATACAACTCATGAGTTAAAGTAAATCCTTTTAATTAGGGTTTTGGGCTTTATATGAAAAAGGTTCACAGCCGTCAACCCCATTCTTTTTTCTTTTGAAAAAAAATGTGATTAAAGTAAGTTTAAAATTATATGTCCCTTCAAAGCAAAATAGAAACTAAGCTAAGTGAAGCCTTAAAAGCTCAAGACAAAAAAACATATTCCACCTTAAGATTGATTATCGCAGCAATAAAAGACACCATAATTGCAAAAAAAATTAAGGATAAAAACGTTTTACCTGACAACGATTTAACAGCACTTTTGAAAAAGATGGTGAAACAAAGAAATGATTCTTGTGAAGCTTATAAAAAAGCAGGAAGAAAAGAGCTTCTAGAAAATGAGTTATCAGAGATATCAATCATAAATGAATTTTTGCCTAAACAATTGGGCGATGAAGAAACAAAAAGGCTGTGTATTGAAAAAATTAAGCAGGTAGGTGCTTCTTCTATTAAAGACATGGGTAAAGTAATAGGAGCCTTAAAAAAGGAACATGCAGATGTCATGGATTTTTCAAAAGTCAGTCAAATAATAAAAGAAAATTTAAAATAAAATGAAATATCCAAAAAATTATTTAGATGAAATAAAGTTAAGAGTAAAAGTTTCAGAGGTTGTTGGAAAAACTGTCAAATTAAATAGAAGGGGGAAAGAGTTTGTCGGCCTTTCTCCTTTTACATCTGAAAAAACACCATCGTTTACTGTTAGTGATGAAAAAGGATTTTATCACTGCTTTAGTTCTGGTGAACATGGTAACATCTTTGATTTTTTAATGAAAACCCAATCATTAAAATTTGGAGAAGCGGTAAGACAACTTGCATCTCAAGCTGGAATGCAACCATACAGATTCTCAAAATTCGATGAGGAAAAGGAAAAAAGATACCAAAATTATAAAAATATCTTTAAAGATTTTACCAACCACCATCATAAACTTCTTTTAGAAAATTTTGATTTCTCAATGGACTATTTGAATAAGCGTGGAATAGGAAAAGAAACTATTCTTGAATTTCAAATTGGATATGTTCCGAGTAACTCGGATTATTATTCAAATTTGATGAAAAATTATTCAGAAAAAGATATTTCGGAAACTGGATTATTCTACAATAATGAAAAGTTTAAAAAATATATAAATAGATTTCACTCAAGAATTATATTTCCTATCAAAAACATAGTCGGTGACATAGTTGCTTTTGGAGGAAGAATTATTAAAGATAAAAAAATTGCGAAGTACATTAATTCACCCGAAACAGAATTTTATAAAAAAGGTAAACATATTTTTAATCTTGATAAGGCGAAATCATTTCCCAACAAAGATTCAGAAGTGATAGTGGTAGAGGGTTATATGGATGTTATAAGTATTTATTCTGCTGGAATAAAAAATGTTGTTTCGAACTCAGGGACTGCACTCACAGAAAATCAAATTAATCTAATTTGGAAATTTTTTTCAAATCCAATTTTGTGTTTAGACGGGGATGTGAGCGGTCAAAGAGCAGCTTTACGTATTGCAGAAAGTCTTCTACCTCATATAAAAGAGAGTAATAAAATTGGATTTGTTACTCTATCAAAAGGAGTTGACCCTGATGATTTCATAAAAGAAAAAGGAAAAAAAGCCTTTATAGAATTTTTAACAAATAAATTATCAATTGAGGAATTTATTTGGAAAAATTATTTAAATAATTTGGATAGATCTGATCCTTTTGCTTCGACTAAATTTGAAAAAAAATTTAGAAATCTTTGTGAGGCTATTAAAGATAAAACTTTAAGAAAATATATTCTTG
>CACFQM010000015.1 GCA_902568425.1 uncultured Pelagibacteraceae bacterium
TACATTATAACCGCCATTAGCAATTCTTGCTGTCATTAAACAAAGTTGCATTGGTGTTGTTTGCCAGTAACCTTGACCGATACCGCTGTGAAGAGTTTCACCTAAATACCAAGATTTTCCTATTCTTTGTTTTTTCCATTTTGTATTTGGTACGACACCTATTTTTTCTTCTTTAAAACCCTTAACCATTGTATCTCCCAATCCAAAAGATCTTGCGGTTTCTGAAAGTCTATCAATACCTAATCTTCTTGCTACTTCATAAAAATATACATCACAAGACTCCTTTATTGCTTTTCGCATATCAACAAATCCATGACCTTTTTTCTTCCAGCAATGGAATTTTTCTCCGTAGAGCTCAATACTTCCGCTACATTGTTGAACCATTTTTGTGCTCACAACATCATTCTCCAATGCACTAATTGCAACCAACCCTTTTATAGTCGATCCTGGTGGATATAGTCCTGATATAGCTTTGTTAACTAAAGGTTTATCTCTGTGGGAAATTAATTCTTTCCAATCCTTTGTACTAATACCATGTACAAACTTGTTAGGATCAAAAGTTGGGGAAGAAACCATTGTGATGATATCGCCTCTATAAATATCCATTACACATATTGATCCCGCTTTATCTTTAAGTAAATTTGAGGAAAGGTTTTGAAGTTCTAAATCAAGTGTTGTTTTATAGCTTTTTCCATTTTTTCCTTGATCAATAGAAACCTCTTTAATTCGTTTTCCAAAAGCATTTACTTCGTATCTTTTATGACCTACATCTCCAATAATTTCTGAGTCTAGTTTATTCTCTAAACCAGTTTTGCCAACCCTCATACCTGCAGCTTTCATATTTGCTAGATAGTTTTTTTGTTGTAAATCTTTTTTACTTATTTTTGAAACATATCCAATCACATGGGACGAGGATTGTTCACGATACACTCTAGCTACAGATATAATTGGTTCTACACCTTGTAACTCATGTAAAAATAAATTTATCCTTGAGAATTCAGCCCAAGTTAAATTATCTGAGACAATAACAGGATCCCAAGGTTTCTGTGATTTAATTCTTTTTTGAATTTTAGAAACTGCATTATCAGACATTTTTAAAATATTTTTTAATCTAAAAATTAATGCTGAAAGATTTTCAGCATTTTCTGGTATTAAATGAAGTTGGAAAACCTTTTCATTAGAAGCTATTTCTTCGTCAAAATAATCTTTGATAACGCCACGTGGAGGAGCAAATTTCCATTCTCTAAATCTATTTTTATCAGATAGAGTTTTGTATTTTTTACTCTCATTAATTTGAAGAGAAATTAATCTACCAACAACACCAAAAACAACAACTGCTTTCGCTGTTGTTAATATGAACATCCTTCTTCCTATTAACCTTATTTTACTTCCACCACCGGAATCGCTAATCATTTCTCCTCGCAAAAGTCATTTTTTTATAAACCTCAAAGATTGACCAAAATAAAGGATACAAGATAAAAGTAAAAAGCGAATTATAAAATAATGTTGCGTATTCAATTCCTGCATCAGCAAATCTATTCATTAAAAAAAAATAAATAAAATTACCGATAAATACTGCAACAACAAAGGTAAACCAGTCAGTGAATAAAGAAGTTCTGACAGTTGCATTTCTTACATATGCAGCAACTAGTGAAACAAATAAATAAGACAAGGCACTTGTGCCAAGAGGCAAACTAAGCACTACGTCATTTATAAATCCACATATAAAGACAAAACCATAACCTAAAATATCTGGATCTCTCAAAATCCAATAATAAATTACTATGAATTGTAAATTGAAAGAAAATATTCCCCAATAATAAAATTGAGTATGAAATTCCGAAATACAAACATAAATTAATAGAATTAGAGGACCAAGCCTAAATAATGAGTCTTTAAATTTTGATAGTACAAGTGCCATTTTATCTTGCTCCACTATCTTCTTGCTGATTTAAAGCAACGCTTACAAAGTTAATTTGATCAGGATCTGCAAAGAGATTTACTAGTTTCTTGTTGTCATCAATAACTACTTTGCCTACAGCAATACCTGGAAAAAGAACACCATCTTTTCCAGAAGTAAAAACCAAACTTTCTTTTTCGCCTAACATAAAATTATCTGGTAAGTATTCTAAGCTTGGTTCTTTTTTGCCAATTCCTGATAATATAGCTTGTGTACCCGATGGAGAAATTGTTACTGGTATCCTACTGTTAAGATCATTAAGAAGTAAAATCCTTGAGGACACAAAATTTACTTCTACAATTCTACCAGCAAGATAACCCTCGTTAAGAACTGGCATACCTAATTTTATTCCTGAATTGCTACCTTTATTTATTATAACAGAGTTTAAATAAGGACTATTTTTATCAAGAATTACTTTTGCATTAACAACAGAATAAGGGGATTTTTTTTCCAACTCTAAAACATCCTGTAACTTGTTATTTTCAGCCTCTAAGAAAGAGGTTTGAAAGTCTTTGCTTTTTAAATCCTCTAATTCTTTTCTTAATCTTTCATTCTCCTGGTAAGTAAAAACATGTTTTACAAAAAAGTCTTTTGATGCGCCTGAAAATTTAATAGGAGAAGATGAAACAGCAGATATTCTATATACACCGTCGTTAATAAGACTGCGTAAAATTTTGATAGGCTTTAAATTTGAATTGTCTAAAATAAAAATAAATAAAGAAAGTAAAATTAAAACAAATAAAGAAAACTTTTGTTTTGCTCCTCTTTGTAAAAGAGCCGAACGAATAACTATACCAAAATCATCTCGGCTTGTAGACATACTTTAAATTCGGTAATCTTAGTACTCCGAAAGCATTGTTGAGAATAATTCTTCTTGCTCTAATGCTTTTCCAGTTCCAACAGCTACACATGATAAAGGATCATCTGCTATTTGAACAGGTAATCCAGTTTCTTTAGAGATTAACTTATCAATATTCTTTAGAAGCGCTCCGCCTCCTGTTAAAATCAATCCCATATCAACTAAGTCTGCTGATAATTCTGGTGGGGTGTTCTCGAGTGCAGTTTTAATACCATTCATCATTACATCTAATGTTGGCTTGAGTGCTGCTGCTGTGTCTTCTTCTTTTAGATTTATCTCTCTAGGAGTTCCAGATCTAATATCTCTTCCCTTCATTACATATGTGTTCCCAGATGTAGCAATTGCTGTTCCAATTTCTTTTTTAATTTTTTCTGCACTTGCTTCACCAATCAACAAATTAAATTTTTGCCTCATGTAACTTATAATTGCATGATCCATTGCGTCTCCAGCAACTCTTAATGACTCAGAATAAACTACTCCACCTAAAGACATCACCGCTATTTCAGTAGTTCCACCACCAATATCAACCACCATTGATCCTGTGGCCTCAGATATTGGCAAGCCAGCGCCAATAGCAGCAGCAATTGGTTCCTCTATTAACTGAACTTTTCTAGCACCAGCTGCTAATGCAGAGTCTTGAATTGCTTTTCTTTCCACTGGTGTAGATCCGGTTGGAACACAAACTAATATTCTAGGGTTCGCAAATGCATTTTTTTTATGAACTTTTCTTATAAAGTGTTTGATCATTTCTTCTGTGACCACAAAATCAGCAATAACTCCATCTTTAAGTGGTCTTACTGCTGAAATATTTCCTGGAGTTCTTCCCAACATTGTTTTTGCTTCATCACCTACCGCTAAAACAGATTTTTTCCCTTTTTCCTCAATAATTGCTACAACTGAAGGCTCATTCAAAACAACACCTCTACCTTTTACCACAACTAATGTATTAGCAGTTCCTAGATCTATAGCCATATCTTGTGACCACATTTTTGATAATTTATTTAATCCAAACATTTTATATTCCTCTCACTTTCTCTTGGGCCATTTCTTCTGGCGCAGTTTTTTCTCTTTTAATAATCATTTTATTTAATGCATTTAGATATGCATTAGCAGAAGCAACAAGTGTATCGGTATCGGCTGCCTGACCAACTGTTGTTTTACCATTTTCTTCAATTCTTACACTTACAGTTGCTTGAGCGTCTGTGCCTTCCGTAACTGCGTGTACTTGATATAGTTGAAGCTTAACATCATGAGGATATAATTTTTTTATACATTTAAATATTGCATCTACTGGACCATCTCCAGTTTCGTTTGCTTTTTTTACATCCCCATAAACTTCTAGTGTCATCTCAGCTTTTTGAGGTTCGCCTGTACCAGCAAAAACTTTTAGAGATTTTAAATTAATAACATTGCTTTCTTTAATCAAACTATCATCTACCAATGCGATTATATCTTCATCGTAAACGTGTTTCTTTTTATCAGCCAGAATTTTAAATTTCCCAAAAGCAGTTTGAATAACATCATCTGTAACTCCAGCATAACCAAGATCAGAAAGTTTATCTTTAAAAGCGTGTCTTCCAGAGTGTTTGCCCATTACTAATGAAGTTTTTTTAACACCAACGCTCTCTGGTGTCATAATTTCATAAGTATTTCTGTTTTTAAGCATTCCATCTTGGTGAATTCCAGATTCATGTGCAAAAGCATTTTTACCAACGATAGCTTTATTAAATTGTACTGGGAAACCAGTAGCATTTGAAACTGTTTTTGATGCTTTGCTTATAAGTTTTGTGTTAATACCAGTTTTGTATGGCATTAAATCACTTCTAGTTTTCATTGCCATAACAATCTCTTCTAAAGCTGCATTACCTGCTCTTTCGCCAATACCATTTATTGTGCACTCTACTTGTCTTGCGCCTGCGGTCACTCCAGCTAAAGAGTTAGCAACTGCTAAACCTAAATCATTATGACAGTGTACTGAAAGAATAGCTTTGTCTATATTTGGGACTTTATTTTTAAGTGTTTCAATAATTTTTTTGTATTCTGAAGGAACTGTATAACCAACTGTATCTGGAATATTAATAGTTTTAGCACCAGACTTAATTGCAAGCTCAACAGTTTTACACATAAAGTCCATATCTGTTCTCGTACCATCTTCACATGACCACTCAACATCATCAGTAAATTTTCTCGCGTAAGTAACGTGTTCTTTAATTGAGTCTATTACTTGCTCAGGTGTTTTATTTAATTTGTGTTTCATGTGTAAAGAGCTTGTAGAAATAAATGTATGAATTCTAAATCTTTTTGCAGATCTTAGAGACTCGTTACAAGCGTCTATATCTTTTTTTGTATGTCTTGCTAATCCAGCCGGGACTGATTTTTTTAAAATTTTACTTATTGCTGTTACTGCTTCAAAGTCACCTGGTGAGGCAATCGGAAAACCTGCTTCGATTACATCAATTCCTAACTCATCAAAAACTCTAGAAATTTGAATTTTTTCTTCAAGAGACATAGATGCACCTGGAGACTGTTCTCCATCACGCATCGTAGTATCGAAAATTATTATTCTATTTTTATCTTCCATTTTTCTTTATTTTGATGTCACGCATAATACAATTTATGCGTTAATTTGCAAAATAATTATTTAAAAATTAAAAAATTACGAACCAGATTGGCTTAATTCTTCGATTTATCGACGAGTTTATTCTTACCAATCCAAGGCATTAAATCTCTTAATTTTTTACCCACTTTTTCAATAGGATGTTTTGCTAGTTCTTCTCTCATTTTCAGAAAGTTTTTTTGACCACCTTTGCACTCTTCCATCCATTGTTTTGTAAATTTGCCAGATTGGATGTCTTTTAAAACTTCTTTCATTCTCTCTTTTGTTTTTGAGTCTACAATTTTTCTTCCAGAAATATATTCGCCATACTCAGCTGTGTTAGAAATTGAGTAATTCATATTTGCAATTCCACCTTCGTAGATTAAATCTACAATTAATTTTACCTCATGAAGAGTTTCGAAGTATGCCATTTCAGGTGGGTAACCTGCTTCGGTTAAGGTTTCAAAACCATTTTTTATTAATTCTACTAAACCGCCACATAAAACAGTTTGTTCACCGAATAAATCTGTTTCACATTCGTCTTTAAAAGTTGTTTCAATTATTCCAGATCTTCCACCTCCAACAGCACATGCATATGACATAGCAAGATCCCTAGCTTTACCAGAACTATCTTTGTGAACTGCCATTAGACATGGAACCCCACCACCACGTTGATATTCACTTCTAACTAAATGGCCAGGCCCTTTTGGTGCAACCATAAATACATCTAAATCTTTTCTAGAATTAATTAAATTAAAATGAATATTTAAACCATGAGCAAATGCTAAACTTGTTCCTTCTCTCATTCTTTGTTCAATATGATTTTTATAAATTGATGCTTGAAGTTCATCTGGAGTTAAAACCATAACAACATCTGCCCAAGCAGCAGCATCTGAAAGAGACATTACTTTTAATCCTTCACTTTCAGCTTTTTTTTTGCTTGAAGAACCTTCTCTCAAAGCAACTACTACATTTTTTACACCACTATCTTTTAAGTTTAGTGCATGAGCATGTCCCTGGCTTCCATAACCAAAAATTGCAACTTTTTTATTCTTAATTAAATTTGAATCTGCATCTTTCTCATAAAACATTTTCATTTTGTAATTCCTTTATTATTTAAATATTTCAGAGCCTCTTGTCATTGCAACAGCACCGGTTCTTGATGTGCTAACTAATCCAAGCGGGCTTAATGTCTCGATTAGTTTGTCAATCTCTCTTCTTAAAGCAGTTACTTGAATAACAAAAGAGTTTTTTGATTTGTCTAATATAAAAGAGTTATATTTTTTACATACTTTCTGTGCTTTTTCTCTGTTTTTCTTCGACGAAACAACTTTAAATAAGGCCAACTCTTTAAACAAAATATTTGGGTCGTTTCTTTTAAAATCAGCAACTTTATGTACAGGTATCAATTTTTTTAATTGAAGTTTAATTTGCTCAATTACTGAAGGTGTACCAGAAGTAACAATAGTTATTCTAGATATATGTTTTTTTTTATCAACTTCTGCAACGGCTAAAGACTCTATGTTGTAACCTCTGCCAGAAAATAGACCAACAACTCTTGCTAACACTCCAGCCTCGTTATCAACCCAAACTACAATTATGTGGTGTTCAGATTTTCCAAGTTTACCGGGTTCACTATAAGCTGATTTTGATTTTGGCATTATACTAAAGTCTTACCTTCATCTGTTACTTCTTCTTTTTCATCCTCAGGACCTAAGAGCATTTGGTTGTGAGGTTTTCCAGATGGTATCATTGGATAACAATTCTCAGCTGGATCAACTCTACAGTCAAAAATAACTGGTTCTTTTGTATTTATCATCTCGTTTATTTTTTCATCTAATTCATCTGGTTTTGTAGCTTGAATTCCTACACAACCATATGCTTCGGCTAGCTTCACAAAGTCAGGTAAAGCTGCAGTGTAACTTTCAGAATAATTTTTTTCATGTAGAAGTTCTTGCCACTGTCTGACCATTCCCATGTACTGATTATTCAAAATAAATATTTTTATAGGAAGCTTGTACTGCACAGCTGTTGACATTTCTTGCATGGTCATCAAAACTGATGCCTCCCCAGCAATATCTACAACTAGTTTATCGGGATGAGCAATTTGGACTCCTACTGCAGCAGGTAAACCGTAACCCATAGTGCCAAGCCCTCCAGAAGTCATCCACCTATTTGGTTTATTAAATTTATAATGTTGGGCAGCCCACATTTGATGCTGTCCTACCTCGGTTGTTATAAAAGTATCTTTATTTTTTGATAACTCATAAAGCCTTTGTACTGCGTACTGTGGTTTGATGACCTCTTTACTGTTCTTAAAGTTTAAAGATTTTTTCTGTCTCCACTTATCTATATCCTTCCACCATTTAGATATATTTTGTTTATTAGAGTTTAAAAAATCTTTATGTTTTTCTTTTATTCTTTTATTTAAGGCTTTTAAAAAACTTCCAACATCACTGACAACAGCTAAATCTACTTTAATGTTTTTACCAATAGACGATGGATCAATATCTATATGAATCTTTTTTGATTTAGGTGAAAACTCATCTACTTTTCCAGTTATTCTATCATCAAACCTCGCTCCGATATTTATCATCAGATCGCAACTATACATAGAATTGTTTGCCTCATATGTTCCGTGCATTCCTAGCATTCCTAAAAATAAAGGATCGTCTCCAGGGTAAGCACCAAGACCTTGTAAGGTAGAAGTTATTGGGAAACCAGTTATTGAAACAAGTTCTCGTAATGATTTGCTTGCCTCAGGACCTGAATTAATTACGCCTCCTCCAGTATAAAAAATTGGTTTTGATGACTTCTTCATCAAATTTATAACTTTGTCTAAATCACTAGAGCTTATTTTTCCATTTGGTTTAGATTTTCCATTTAGTTTTTTCTTATTTGAACTTTTTAAAACAAAATTTGTTTTTTTAAATTGAATATCTTTTGGTATGTCGACTAAGACTGGTCCAGGTCTGCCGGTTGTTGCAACTTCAAATGCTAAATCCATTACTTTGGCTAAATCATTTACATCTTTAACTAACCAATTATGTTTCGTGCAAGGTCGTGTGATCCCAGTTGTATCACATTCTTGAAATGCATCCGTTCCAATCAAGTGAGTTGGAACTTGACCACTGATACAAACTAATGGGACTGAATCCATGTAAGCATCTGTAAGAGCAGTCACAGCGTTTGTAGCTCCAGGTCCAGAGGTAACTAATAAAACTCCAGGCTTTCCAGATGATCGTGCGTATCCTTCGGCTGCATGTCCTGCTCCCTGTTCATGACGTGCTAAAATATGCTTAATAGTTTTATGATTTTTTAATTCATCATAAATTGGTAATACTGCTCCACCTGGATAACCAAATATATGTTCAACTTTATGATGCTCTAAAACTTTAAAAACTATTTCAGCGCCTGATATTAATTTTCCCATAAATATAATCTATCTTAGGAAAATTTTGGGTCAAGTTTTAGATAAATAACTTAGAATTTTTTTTCTTAAATCAAGATAATTGCTATCAGTGAACTGCTTCCAATCCTTCATCTGGCCTCTTTGCCAGGTATATTGCCTTTTAGCATATTGCCGGGTTCTGATTAGAACCCTATCTTTTAGATTTTTAAGGTTAATAGATTTTTGCAAATATAAACCAATTTCATGAATACCTATTATCGAGTTAGCAGAAATATGAGAAGCAGGCACAAAAAATTTTTTATTATATTTTCTTACTTCATCTAGGGCACCTTTTTTTAACATTTGTATAAATCTACTATTTATTTTTTTTTCTAAATCATCTTTTGGAGGTAACAGACATAACTTAATAAATTCAGATGAATTAAAATATTTTTTATTTTCTTTATTTTGCCATTCCTTTAGAGTTAAACCTGTTCCTTCGTAAACTGAAATAGCTCTTGAAACACGTTGAATATCATTTCTATTGATACCTTCAAAAATTGTTGGGTTTTTTTTATGATAATGATTTCCCATCATCCATCTTCCAATAGGATTTAAATGAGAATAATCTAATTTTTTTACTTTTGGTATTTTAACTAGACCTTCAATCAATGCTCTAAAGTAAAGTCCGGTACCACCCACTACAATGGGAGTTTTATTTTTTTTTTGTATCTCTTTTATTTTTTTTGCAACTAACTTGCACCATTTGCCTACTGAAAAAGCATTCTTTACTGATATGAAACCATAAAAATGATGTTTAATTTCACTTTTATCTGGTCGCGCAGAGAGTATTTTAATTTCTTTATATACCTGCATGCTATCTGCATTTAAGATTTCTCCATCATATTTTTTTGCTATATCAATCGCTAATCTCGATTTTCCAGATGCTGTGGGACCAAATAAAAGTATTATTTTTTGATTAATTTTTTTAGGCAATCTATTTGTCTTTAAATTCCTCTGCTGACTCCATTCTACCTAGTGTAAATTTTTTTGATATCAGCTTTTTTTCTCTCCAAATTTTTACGTTCACTCTTTTATTTGGTTTTGTATTGGCAACTACTCTTGGAAGGTTTCTCATTGTTTGAATTTTTTCTCCATCAAATTCTAAAATAATATCTCCCGATTTAATTCCACCCTTATCTGCTGGGCCACCCTCAGATACTCCACCTATAAAAGCTCCTTGTGGTTCTTTTAAACCTGCAACTGACGCTATCTCTTTTGTAACTTCTTGAATTCTTACACCAAGCCATCCTCTTTTAGTTTCTCCAAACTCAATTAATTGATCGATGATTGTTGAAGCGTAATTTGAAGGTATGGCAAAGCCTATTCCGCTACTTGCACCTGAAGGACTTATAATCGCAGTATTAATTCCAATCACATTTCCATTCATATCAAACAAGGGTCCGCCAGAATTTCCTTGGTTAATAGATGCATCTGTTTGAATAAAATCATCGTAACGAGTTAGATTAATATCACGGTTTCTTGCTGAAATTATTCCTGAAGTAACTGTTCCACCCAGTCCAAATGGATTTCCTATTGCCATAACCCAGTCACCAACTCTTGCTTTGTCTGAGTTGCCAAACTCTACAATATTAAAAGTTTCTTTCGTATCAATTTTTAAAACAGCTAAGTCTGAGTAAGGGTCAGCACCAATAACTTTGGCTTTGTATTCTTTATTGTTTATTCTAACAATTATATCCTCAGCGTTAGCAATAACATGGTTGTTTGTAATCACTGTTCCGTTTTTTTTAATAACAAATCCTGATCCTAGCGATGTTGCTTTTCTTTCAGTTGGTCTATCAAATTCTTTAAACATTTCTCCAAATGGTGAGCCAGGAGGAAATTGAAATGGAAATGGATTTGCTTGAGTTTTAACAGTTTGAGTTGTTGAAATATTTACGACAGATGGCATCAGTTCCTCGGCAAGATCTGCGAACGATTCCGGTGCTGCCTTTGACCAAAGATTGGTATTTATAAAAAAAACTAATATTAAAACTCTAGTTGCAATTTGTTTTAAAAATTTCATTATATTTTAATATACCAAATAATTATAAATCCAATTATCGTAAATACCACTCCTAGAATTCTTAAATTATTAGCTGGCATAGCCTCAATTAATTTAGACATATTCTTGATTTTTGACGGAAACAAGGCGCATATCAGCCCCTCGATGAATAGTATTAAACCAATGGCAATAATGAATTCCTTCACGCCTTGATTATTGTTTTTTTGAAACTCCTGCTTTACCGAAGAATTTAAAGAAATCACTATCAGGTGATAGTATTAGTGAAGTATCTCCACCAATTAAAGCTTTTTCATAGGACTGCATTGCTCTGTAAAATCCGAAGAATTCTGGGTCTCTACCAAAAGCATCAGCAAAAATTCTATTTCTTGCGCCGTCACCTTCACCTTTCATAATCTCAGATTGTTTATTAGCAGTTGCTAAGATTACGGTTACTTCTTTATCAGCTGTTGATGTAATTTTTGCAGCTATCTCCGCACCTTGCGCTCTAAATTCCTTTGCTTCTCTTTCCCTTTCAGTTTGCATTCTTTTAAAAATCGCTTCACTGTTTGCTTGAGGTAAGTCAGCTCTTTTAATTCTCACATCAACAATTGTAATTCCAAAGTTTTGGGCCTCAATATTTACATCATTTTGGATTGTTGCCATATGCTTTGATCTATCTATTGATAAAAGTGTAGCTAGGTTTTGGGTACCCAATACACCTCTTATTCTTGAATTTATAATTGTAGCAAGCCTTGATCTCGCAACATTCTCGTTACCTACTGAAATATAAAATTTTAATGGATCAACAATTCTAAAACGCGCAAATGCATCAACAATAAGTCTTTTTTGATCAGCAGCGATAACCTCTTCTGGCGGTGTGTCTAAATTTAATACTCTTCTATCAAGATAAGCAACGTTTTGAATAAAAGGTAATTTGAAATTTAATCCAGGTTTGGTGATAATTTTTTTCGGATCACCAAATTGTAAAACGATAGCTTGATTAATTTCTTGAACGATAAAAAGACTTTGATAGCCAGTTACCGCTAAAACTACTATCAATGGTATTAAAAATTTTTTCATTGGTTCGCTTTCTTCTTAATTTCCGGAAGAGGTAAGTAAGGTACTACTCCTGATCCTGACTCTTTATCTATGATTACTTTGTCAATATCAGCTAAAACTTTTTCCATTGTTTCTAAATACATTCTCTCTTGCGTAACTTTTTTTGCTTTTGAATACTCAGTGTATATAGCTAAAAACCTACTTGCTTCACCCTCAGCTTTGGCAACCACTTCTTTTTTATAAGCTTCAGCTTGTTGTAAAATCTTTTCTGCTTCCCCTCGTGCTCTTGGTATTACGTCATTGGCATAAGCTTCAGCTTCGTTTTTAGATCTTTCTCTGTCAGCTCTTGCAGCCTGAACATCTCTAAACGCATCAATTACTTGGTCTGGTGGATCTGCTTTTTGTGTTTGAACCTGAGTTACCTGAATACCTGACCCATATTCGTCTAAAATCCCTTGTGTAATTTCTTGCACTTCTACCTCAATTTTAGATCTACCTTCTGTAAGGATAGATTGAATTTTACTTTTAGCTATAACTTCCCTCATAGCAGTTTCTGAAGCAGCTTTTACTGTTTCTAATGGACTTTGGATATTAAATAAAAATTTTCCTGCATCTTTTATTACCCAGAAGACTGAGTAATCAATATCGACTATATTTTCATCGCCGGTTAACATTAAGCTTTCTTCTGAAACATCTCCTATACCAGAAGATCTTCCGCTATCACTTGCGGATCTAAATCCAACATCAATTCTGTTAACTTTTGTAACTTTGGGAGTAAAAACTCTCTCTATAGGAAAAGGTATGTGGTAATTTAATCCTGGTTGAGTTGTTTTTGTAAATTGTCCAAATCTTAAAACGACTCCTTGTTCATCTGGTAAAACTCTGTAAAGACCGCTCAATGCCCAAAGAACTAACAGAACAACTAAGCCAATATAAATTGGCTTGTTTCCGCTTGATCGACCACCAGGAAATATTCTCCCAACTGAACCTTGGGCTTTCCTAATTAAATCGTCTATGTTTGGAGGCTGCCTTCTTTGACCTGAACCATTACCGTTACCGTTATCGTTTCCACCTCCTGGAGGTGATCCCCATGGTGACTCTCTTTTAAATGAAGTGTCGTCTGATGACATGACACTTTATATAGTGACTTTTTGAATAAAAACAAGTTATGATAAAGCGATATAATGTCCGAAAACAAAGCAAAATTAAGCGATAATCTCAAAAAGAATGTTGCCCCAAAAAATTTTAAGAAAAATCCGATAAAGGGAACTAAATTCACAATTATGGTATCCAGTGCAAAAGGTGGGGTTGGAAAATCTACATTTGCAATTAACCTCACATTTGCACTTCAAAAAAAAGGTAAAAAAGTAGGATTGTTAGACGCAGATATTCATGGTCCTTCTTTACCAAAAATGATTGGGCTAAATGATAAACCCAAAACTGATGGAAAATTTCTTTTTCCATTAGAGAAATACGGTGCTCAATTTATGTCTTTAGGTTTTTTAGTGGATGAAAAAACTCCAATGATTTGGCGAGGTCCAATGGTTATAAGTGCTATTAAAACCTTAACTGAGAAAGTAGCATGGAAAGATCTTGACTACCTTATAGTAGATATGCCTCCTGGAACAGGTGATACTCAACTTACTTTTGCTCAAGATGTTAAGATTGATGGAGCAATAATAGTTTCCACTCCTCAAGAATTGGCTTTAATGGATGTACAAAGAGGCATTCAAATGTTTGATAAAACTAAGATTAAAATAGTTGGATTAGTAGACAATATGAGTTTTTTTAAAACTGATGATGGAAAAAAACATAATATATTCGGTGAAGGTGGTGTTGAAAAGACCGCAAAAGAATTCAAAAAAAACTTTTTAGGAAAAATTCCTATAAGCACAAAGTTAAGAGAATCTGCAGATTTGGGGTTGCCATTAAT
>CACFQM010000016.1 GCA_902568425.1 uncultured Pelagibacteraceae bacterium
TTACTCGCGAAGTAAAAGAGATAGATAAAGAATCTCTTAAAGACGGAAATGTTTTGGTGAAGGTAGACTACTCCAGCCTTAACTACAAAGATGCTATGATCCTAAAGGATGGGGGAAGAATAGTAAGGAAATTTCCCTTTGTTCCTGGCATAGATTTTTCGGGAGTTGTTGTGGAAAGTGCTGATGATAAATTCAAAAAAGACGACAACGTAATCTTAACTGGATTTAGAGTAGGCGAAAGTTATTTTGGTGGATTTTCACAATACGCAAAAGTTGATTCTAATTTTTTAGTTAAAATGCCAAAAGATTTAGACAACAAAAAATCTATGATGTTAGGCACAGCTGGTTTTACAGCTTTACTATGTTCTTTTGCAGTAAAAGCAAAAGAGGAATTATTGCTTGGCACAAAAGTTAAAGATGTCCTGGTAACAGGAGCAACAGGTGGTGTCGGTAGTGTTGCTATAATGGTACTATCTAAGATGGGTTATGACGTACATGCTGTTACAGGAAAAAAAGATAAAACAGATTATTTAAAAGATTTAGGTGCAAAAAATATTATAGATAGAAAAGAGTTTGAGGGCGAAAGCAAATTATTAGAGAAAGGTATTTGGGACGGTGTCGTTGATACTGTTGGAGGCCCAGCATTAACAAAAATTTTTGCTCAAACAAAACCCG
This sequence comes from uncultured Pelagibacteraceae bacterium, assembly GCA_902568425.1. Lineage (GTDB taxonomy): Bacteria > Pseudomonadota > Alphaproteobacteria > Pelagibacterales > Pelagibacteraceae > Anoxypelagibacter. The sequence goes on from CACFQM010000016.1 coordinate 676, forward strand.
GTGGAATAGTTGCAGCATGTGGAAATGCAGGTGGCAATAAAATAAATACGACTGTAATGCCATTTATTATAAGAGGAGTTAAACTTTGGGGTATTGACTCGTCAGGGTCGTCCTTAAAAAGAAGAGAATTTGTGTGGGGACAGGCAGCAAAATTAATAGATTTTACAAAGGTTCAAGGATTTACAAAAGAATTATCATTTAATGAGCTTTTAGAAACTTACCCAAAATTAATTAAAGGTGAGTTTTCAGGTCGTGCAATATTAAATACAAACAAATAACAAAAAATAATCTATGGATTGGGATAAGTTAAAAATTTTTCATACCGTTGCTGAGGCTGGTAGTTTTACAAATGCATCAACAATATTAAATTTAAGCCAATCAGCAATAAGTAGACAAATTCAGTCCCTAGAAAAAGATCTAAAAATAAATTTGTTTGAAAGACATGCGAGAGGATTAGTTTTAACATCAAATGGCGAATACTTATTTAAAACAGCAAATGATGTAATATCAAAGCTTAAAGAAGTTGAGTCAAATTTAAGTGAAGAAAAAAATCAAATAAAGGGAAAATTAATAGTAACAACTGTTGTGAGTTTTGGAACTACCTGGCTTACACCACGAATAAAAGAATTTATGGATCTTCACCCAGAGATAGAAATAGAACTAATTTTTAATGATAAAGAACTAGATTTAGCTACACGCCAAGCAGATGTTGCGATTCGAATGCGAAGACCTAAACAATTAAATTTAATTCAAAAAAAATTTGTAAACTTTAATTATCATATTTATGGTTCAAATGAATATTTACAAAAAAATGGTTATCCAAAAAATTTAAAAGATTTAGATAAGCACAAATTTATAACTTACGGCAAAGGCGCTCCTTCACCAGTTTATAATCCTGATTGGGTTTTAAAAGTGGGATCAAAAGAAGGAAAAAAAAGAAAATCCTTAATGAAAGTTAATAGTGTTTATGGACTTCTTCTCGCTGTTCAAAGTGGAGTTGGTTTAGCTGCTTTACCAGATTATATTACTTATAATGTTAATGGTATAACAAAAGTTTTACCTGATGAAACCGGTAAACCAACCGAAACACACTTTGTTTATCCAGCATCTCTTAAAGATAATGCAAGATTAATAGCTTTTAGAAATTTTTTATTTAGTAAGGTAAATGAATGGAAATTTTAATTTAATAAGTCTCAGCTTTTATTTTTAATTTAGCCCCATCTTCTATTGATAAATTCTTTTGATTTAAGTTTCCTTCAACATCAGCTGTAGACTTTATTCTTATTTTGTCAGATTTAATGTTACCTTTGAGCGAACCACCAACACTAGTGTTAGAAGAATTAATATTGCCTTTAATATTTGAACCTTCAAAAGTTTGAAGTACATCTGCCGATACGTCGCCTTCAATTTTAGCATCAGTCATAAGTTTTTCTTTTTCAATAACATTACCTTTTATTGTAACATCTGATAAAAGTACTGAAGTTTTTTCGCTCATAACGATAAGTCTACAATTATAGGTTGCTAAAATCAAATGTTTAAAATATCAAAAAAATCAATAAAACAAGTAAATTGAAATAATGATTCCGCTAAAAGATGATAACCCAACAAGCTCAAAACCAATAGTAAGTTACGGTATAATTGGATTTTGTGTTTTAATATTTTTGGCTCAACTAGGTCTTAATGAAAATGAGCTGCGAGACTTCACATACTCTTATGGATTGATACCGTCTGTTTTAATGGGAATAGACCAATTACCAAATGATCTTAATAGGATTTCACCTATTGGAACAATATTCACCTCGATGTTTATGCATGGCGGATGGATGCATCTAATTGGCAACATGTTATATTTATGGATTTTTGCGGATAATATCGAAGATGATTTGGGTACACTTAATTTTGTAATTTTTTATTTTGTCTGTGGAGTTGGGGCGGCGATGTCACAGGTTTTAGTAGACGTAAATTCTCAAATACCCATGATCGGGGCCAGTGGGGCAATAGGAGGTGTACTTGGTGCGTACTTAATAAATTATCCAAACGCAAGAGTTTTAGTTTTGATACCATTTGGTTTCTTTAGTCAATTATTAAAAATTAGAGCTTTATATGTACTTGGATTTTGGTTTGTATTACAGTTTATAAATTCATTTTTGTCGACGTCTTCTGGTGGTGGCGTAGCTTATGCCGCGCACATAGGAGGTTTTATTTCGGGTTTAATTTTGATATTATTTTTTAATAAAAAAAACACGAGAAATAATTTAAAAAAATCAACAAAAAATACTAAGAAAAAAGGACCATGGGAACAATGAGCTTTATAATACCTTTTATAATTTTAATAACTGTCGTTGTATTTATTCATGAATATGGACATTATTATTTTGCTAGAAAATACAAAGTTGGTGTCACAGATTTTTCTATTGGTTTTGGAAAAGAAGTATTTGGTTTTAATGATAAAAATGGGACAAGATGGAAATTTTGTTTAGTACCTCTTGGTGGATACGTAAAGTTTTTTGGAGATAGAAATGTTTTTAGCCAAGCTGAACAAGCTAAAATTTTAAAAAAGTATAACAAAGAAGATCAAGAAAAATTATTTATTACAAAGCCCTTATATCAAAGAGCCTTAATTGTTTTTGGAGGCCCATTAGCAAATTTTTTATTAGCTATACTTATTTTTTCTTGTATTTATATGTTTGTAGGTAAAGACTTTACTCAGCCAAAAATTGATAAAATTACTGTTGATAGTCCTGCTGAGAAAGCAGGTTTAAAGAAGGATGATATTATTATAGCTGTAGATGATAATAAAGTATTAAGTATAAGAGAAGTATCAACATTTATTAATACTAATTCATCTGATTCAATTGACATAACTGTACTAAGAAATAACAGTGAAATAACCTTTAAGACAGACACTAAATTAATAGAAACAAAAGATGCATTTGGAAATTTAATTAAAAAAAAGATAATTGGTATTTCAATAAAACCTGCAACAGATGAAATTAATCAAAAAAAACTTGGACCTGTTTCTGCAATTTATTACTCAATTCAGGAGGTTTGGTTTGTATGTAAAACTACGCTGATCTATGTGGGTTCAATGCTTAGCGGTAAAGCCGATACATCCCAACTTGGCGGACCAATTAAAATTGCAAAAATATCTGGTCAAGTCGCTGAATTTGGTTTTGTAGCTTTTATTACTACAATTGCATACATATCTATAAGTTTAGGTTTAATTAATTTATTTCCTATTCCTTTGCTTGACGGCGGACATCTAATGTTTTTTTTATTTGAAAAAATACTAGGGCGACCTTTATCTCAAAAGACCCAAGAGGGGTTTTTCCGAATCGGGTTATTTTTGCTAGTTTCCTTGATGCTATTCACCACTTTTAACGATATTAATACTTGGTAATTTCATTAATAATTTAACCATAACCTTAAAAAAGCTAATAAAATCAACGATTTTTTATATATACAATATATAGTGTTAATATGTTTAAAAAGCACCAAATAATTGTTGATTTTACTCAGTTTTTAGACACATTCAAAATATCAATAAAAAGGGGCATAAATGAACAAAAAACAATTAGTGAATAAGATTGCTACCACTTTAAGCCAAAGCAAAGCAGATGCGGAGCGAACTTTTGATACAATTACTCAGATAATACTGGATTGTCTAAAAAGTGATGAACCTGTCAAAATCGCAGGTTTTGGTACATATAAAGTAGCTAAAAGAAAAGCCAGAATTGGTAGAAACCCAAGAACTGGAGAACAAATTCAAATTAGCGCTTCCCAGAAGGTTAAATTCCTTCCAGCGAAAAGTTTGAAAGATATGTTCAATAAGTAACCTATTTAAACAATCCCTAAAATCCTCGATTTTGGGGATTGTTGAAAACGCCGCACCACTTGCAAAAACTGCATAACTCACAACGTCACTTAACGTAACTCTTTTCAAAACAATCATTTAAAAATTTATTATGAACAAAGGAGGAAGTATGAAAAAAATACTTGGTTACTTTTTTGCAGGTACAGCACTTTATTTCAGCTTTGCTGGTTTAGGGTACGCAAATACGACTGTATCGGCGGAAGTACAATACATATTTAACACAATATTATTTTTAATGTCAGGTTTTCTGGTCATGTGGATGGCGGCAGGTTTCGCTATGCTTGAATCAGGGTTGGTAACATCTAAAAGTGTATCAGCGATCTGTGCAAAAAATATAGGTTTATATTCAATTGCTGGAGTAATGTTCTGGTTAGTTGGATACAATTTAGCATACGGTAATCCAGATAATGGATGGATAGGTACATTCACTGCTTGGAGTGACGCAGGTGCATCGGTAGACGGACTAGAGGCGGGATCTTACGCAGCTGGGTCTGATTGGTTTTTCCAAATGGTATTCTGTGCAACAACAATGTCAATCGTATCAGGAACATTGGCTGAAAGAATAAAAATTTGGCCATTCTTCTTATTTGCAGCTATTTTAACTGGATTTATTTATCCAATTGAAATGGGATGGAAGTGGGGCGCTGGTTGGCTAGATGCTGCTGGTTTTTCTGATTTTGCAGGTTCAACATTAGTACATGCTGCTGGAGGAGCTGCTGCTCTTGCCGGTGCAATAGTACTTGGTGCGAGATCTGGAAGATTTAGTTCAGGAGGTGGTGTAAAAGCCATGGCACCTTTTGCGGCTTCATCAATTCCATTAGCAACACTTGGAGTATTTATACTTTGGTTAGGTTGGTTTGGATTTAACGGTGGTTCACAATTAGCTGCCGGAACTTTAGCTGACGTTAGCTCTGTTGCAACAATATATATTAATACAAACTTAGCCGCAGGTGGTGGTGTATTAGCCGCTGCTACAGTATCAAGACTTGCTGGTGGTAAAACCGACGTAGTAATGATGCTTAACGGTGCGATAGCTGGTTTAGTTGGTATAACAGCGGAACCTTTAACGCCAAGCCCACTTGCTGCAATCGTAATTGGAGCAATAGCTGGTGTATTAATGTACTACTCAACAAAACTATTATACAAAATGAAAATAGATGATGTTGTTGGTGCTATTCCTGCACACTTAGTTGCTGGAGTATGGGGTACATTAGCAGTTCCATTTACAAATACAGAAGTAGGTTTTGGTTCACAATTCCTTGGAACCATTTCAGTAGTAATTTTCGTTTTCGTAACGTCATACATCGTATGGGCAATTATGAAAATGACTATTGGAATTAGAATCAGTAAAGAAGCTGAAAGGCTCGGAACTGATAAGTCTGAGGTTGGTGTAATCGCTTACGGTATAAGAGATTAAATAACTCTCCCTCCCTTCGTTTAGGAGATAATTTAAGGCCCGGTTTTTAGTCCGGGCCTTACTTTTTAGTAGATTACCTTCCCTAAAGTTTAGGTAATAGAGGCCCGAGAAATCGGGCCTTTTTAATTTAATGATTTTATAAAATTAAGAACTTCTTTTGCATGATCTTTAACTCTAACATTGGACCATATTTTAGTAATTTTGCCTTTATTAATAACAATTGTTGATCTAATTGTTCCCATAAACTTTTTACCCATAAAAGACTTAGGTCCCCAGACACCATATTTTTTTTGTACTTGAATCTTTTCGTCAGAGAGGAGTTGGAAAGGAACTTTGAATTTTTTTTTAAACTTTAAATGACTTTCTATATTATCTTTTGATATACCTACAACCTCGTATTTTAGTGATTTAAATTTCTTATAAAGCACTGAAAAATCTTTAGTTTCAAGGGTACATCCTGGAGTATTATCTTTAGGATAAAAGTACACAACTAACCCGTTTCTTACATCTGATAAATTAAAAATTTTACCTGATGTAGACTGTAACTTAAAATTTATTGCTTTTTTGTTAATTTGAATTTTCATCCCACAACCTTTTCCAATCTACATTTGGAGATAAACCGTAAATCGAATTTATATTTGTAAAATGAATTGCTAGCGAAGGTATCGGAGATATACATAATTCTTTTTTATAAATATTATGCAATGGTTTTTCAAAAGGGTAGTGCTCAAATTTACACATGCTTATAATTTGATCCCAATATCTATCGATAATCTTTTTACTAGTTAAAAATGTGCACAATGTCTGGTCTATTTGACGCCAGTGCTTCTTGTTGCCTAAAAAAATTTTAGTACCTTCACTTTGATTATAAAGAAAAGGGTAATCTGTAGGGCAAATAATTAATTCTTCTTTTGTAAGTGAGGCTATCTTCTCATAAGCAAAAAGCATTTCTGCAAGACTATTTTTCTCGTGAATATAGTCGTCTTCAACAAAATAAGTAAGATCTTCAGATACTTCTTTAGAAAGTATTAAAGACTGATGAATATTCGACATATTTGATTTTTGATTATTTGTTACCTCTTTTTTTTCTTCATTAATGTTTTCTATAAGATTTGAAAACTCCTCAAATTTTAAATTTAAAATTTCAAAATTTAAATTTGATTTCTCTAAAATTATTCTAATATCACTAATTTGATTTTTTGAGGAGTTATGATCAATTATATGTACTTTAAATTTAACATCTTTAAAAAAATCTTTAGCGTAATGCACACTTTTAATTAAAGAGATGAGAGTTCTTTTTGTATACTCCTCTTTATCTTTTTCAAAAATTCTTTTTTTTGATTGAGTAAGCATATTAACCGACATGCAAGTTCTCAGAATTATATTTAATGATTTCACAGGTCTTGTAATGTTGATTTTACCCATCGGTAGAGTTATTGATTTTTTTCCAGGCACACTCAAAGTATCATTCATAGCCTTGTTGGAAGTTGGTATTGAAAAATTACTTTGATCGATTAATTCTACCCCAAAAAATCTACATATCTTTATAAAAAACTTTTTAAAAGGGTTATTTTTTTTTGATTTAACTTCTCTCATTATTTTTTAATCTCATCAATTGCATAGCTCAATCTATCTTGACCAAAAAAGATTTTTCTATTAACGTAATAAGTAGGTGCACCAAATATTCCTTTTTTTAATGCATCATTTGTTATTTTTTTTAATTTATCTTTAATTTTTATATCCGAAACCTTTTCAAAAAAGATACCAGGATTTAAATCTAAATTTTTTAACACTTTATTAATTATAATATTATCGTTCATATTTAACCCATCCCTCCAAATGGAGTCAAAAATCTTCTCAACATAAATTTTTTCATAATCATTTTCCTTTGCAATTATGGCACCTCTCATAAAATTTACCGTTTTTATCGGAAAATAAGAATTGAAACTAAATTTAATATTTTTTTTATTAGCGACTAATTTTGTATCCTGAATCATATACTTAGATTTTATCTTGTTAAATGCTGCTGGTGTTATGCCTGCAGAATTATGAAGTCCACCTAAAAATATTGGCATATATTTAATTTGAAATGGATGTTTCTTTTCATATTTTATAATTTCCTTAAAACCAAGATACGCATACGGACTGCTAAAGTCGAAATAAAACTCAATAGATTTAGTCATAATAATTAATTTTTTTTGAATAAAAAATTCTTATTAACCAATACAATATAAGACCTAAAGGACCTGTAAAATAAGTTGCTATTAATGAAATTATTACCAAAGGTCTCGATACTGAAAAGTTTTGAGCATCGTTAGCAATCCAGTTTCCTGTAAAAAGATTTATTGTTAAAAAATGAAGCCAAAAAATTAGTAAAAAACCTTCATTAGAGTACAAAGAATAAAGCTCGTCTAAACCAAGATAAAGATTAAAAATTTCAAAAATATTCTCTGTTACATAAATTTGATAGGCAATGAAAATATAAGCTGTGGATAATAAAAGTGGTATTACTACTGATTTAACTAAAATTTTCGTAATTATTGCTCTAGGCAAAAAAATTAATAAAAGCCAACAGGGAATTACACCAATATTTGCAATAAGATAAATATTTTCGTAATTTAAAAATTGTAGAAGATCATTAATCATAGAATCTTGTACAATATAAAAGCTATGGATCCAATATCAAACAAAAAAGATTTTGAAGATTTAACTATCAAACTAAGGGATTTAGCTTATTCGTATATAGAAAAATATAACCCATCTAGACAACAAACAAAAACTTTTCTTTTGAAGAAATATTTAACTAAATTTCAAGGATCAAAAAGTAGAAAAGAAGTTTCAGAAATAATTGATAAAATTGTATTTAGCTTAGAAAAAAATAATTATTTAAATGATGCTCTGTACTCAGACTCTAGGGCCAGAAATCTTTACAGAAGAGGGTATTCATTAAATAAAATTACATATTCATTAAAAAGTAAGGGATTAGAAGAAAAATTTATAAAGAATAGTATAGAAAAAATAAAAAATGAAAAATCTGATCCCGATTTCGTTTCAGCAATTAAAATTTGTAAAAAGAAAAGAATTGGTCCAATGCGGCCTGAAGCGAATCGAGAACTTTTTTATAAAAAAGATATGGGTGTTTTAGCAAGATCAGGTTTCAGTTATGATATATCAAAAAAATTACTTTCAATGGAAGGAAATGAATTTAAAAAATTACTAAAACTTATTTAGTTTTTTTATTTTTTTCATTTAATTTTAAATAGTATTCAATTCTTCTCTTCATTAGATTTTTGACAAATACAAATAAAATCAATCCAAATATTGAAACTGAAATAACTATAATTGAAATTGTTTTAAACATTTAAATTTTTACTTCTTCTAATTAGAATTGTGGGATTCTTATAATCTTCTTTTCCATATTCAAAAGATTGACCATTCATATCAGTTACCATAGCTCCTGCATGCTCCGCAATTGCATGTCCAGCCGCGTCATCCCATTCATTAGCCCTTACTTTATCAACATACAAATCATATTCACCATTTGCAATTAAACAATACTTGTATGAGCTACTTATTTTTAAGAATGAATTTGCTCCAAATTCATTTAACTTTTTTAAAATATCCCCTGAAGGTTTTGTTCTATTTGTTAAAGCAAGGATTTTATTTTTTGCAGTTTTCTTTCCACAGTCTAATTTAATTTTATTATTTTTCTCAATCAAATATGAGTTTCCTTTTCCGTATGAGTAAAACAATCTATTTTTTTTTGGAACACCAATTATTCCAAGTGACGGTAAACAATCGATTATTAATCCAGCATTAAGAGTATAAACATCTTTTCCTGATATGTATTCTTTTGTTCCATCTATTGGGTCAAGAAGCCAGTAAGTTTTTAGAGTATTTCGAATTTTTAGATCTACAGATTCCTCAGATATAATCGGTATGTCAGGGGTCAATTCTTTAATTTTTTCTTTAAGCATTTTATCAACCTCAAGGTCTCCGTTTGTAACCGGAGAATCATCTGGTTTCTTTATAATTTTTAAACCTGAATTATACAGCTCAATCGTTTTTTTACCTGCCTTTTCAGTAATATCTATTAAAGATTCAACTATTATTTTTAACTGTTCATTTTTCATAATTTATTTTTTTTAGGCTTATGTTATTCAAATTAATTACTTTTTTTCCTACATTTTCAAAATTAATTGTTGCCTTATTTTTAATTATAGACTGTATCTGGCCTGTTCCCCAGTCTTTTTGAGAGGGGTTTACTACAAAATTACCTGGCTCTAGTTCATATTGCATAATGGAAAATTATAAGTTTTTATACTATATAACATTTTATGATTAACTCTCTAGGGATAAAAAAGTCACCCAAAGATACAAAAGTTGTTGTAGCAATGTCTGGTGGTGTTGACTCTTCAGTAGTAGCAGGATTAATGAAAGAACAAGGTTATAATGTTACTGGGATTACACTTAAATTGTACGATGACTCAAAAACGTCTATTTCTGGAAGACAATGTTGTGCAGGTAGAGATATAATTGATGCTAAAAGAGTATCTGAAACTTTAAATATAGATCATAAAATTTTATATTATCAAAAAAAATTTAAAACTGAAGTAATTGACTCCTTTATAAACAGTTATGTTGCCGGAGAAACACCTATTCCATGTGTTCAATGTAATCAAACAGTAAAATTTAGAGATTTATTTAAATTTTCTAAAGAGCTTAAAGCAGACGCATTAATTACTGGACATTACGTTTTAAGACATGAGAATAACGGGTCAGGTGCAATGTATAGAGCTGAGGACAAAGAGAGAGATCAAAGTTATTTTCTTTTTAGCACAACTCAAAGTCAATTAAACTACTTACGATTTCCGTTAGGTTTAATTAATAAGTCTGAAACAAGAAATATTGCAAATAAATTAAATCTCAATGTCGCAACAAAGCCTGATAGCCAAGACATCTGTTTTGTTCCTAACGGTAATTATGCTTCTGTAATAGAAAAATACAGGCCACAATCATTTAAAAAAGGCAACATATTTAATGTTAAAGGTGAAAAATTGGGAACACATGATGGAATTATCAATTATACAATTGGCCAAAGGAAAGGAATAAAAATCTCAAATCCTGACCCACTTTATGTTGTAGATATCAGAGCTAAGGATAATTCAATAGTTGTTGGAACACAGGATTTTCTAAATATTAAAAAATTATTTTTGAGAGATATTAATCTTTTAGCTGAAACCAATAATTTCGAAAAAAATGTTTTAATTAAAGTTAGATCAACGGGAAAACTGCTTAATGCCAAGGTACAGATTAAAAATAAGTCTGCAGAAGTAGATATACTACAAGATGAAAAAGGAATATCACCTGGACAAGCTTGTGTTATATATTCAAAAGATAGTATTGGTGAAAGAGTTTTAGGTGGTGGTTGGATTGAAAAAACTGAAAATAAAAATTATCCACATAATTAACAGACAGTAAATTAAAACAACTATAAAGTGATACATAAAATTTTTTAAATGTAATAGTATAAAAGTGAATTGAGAGGCAACTCTCAACTGGCCATTTAAGGAAAAACCGAGAGGTTCAAGCTTAAAGGGCAGAAAGTTCCGCTGAGTAGCGCTAAAATAGTGGAACGGGAGGCTTGGCGGTAGCGCATTAACGACGAGCCAAAACTAAAGTCTGCGCACCGAAAGGTGTGTAGACGGCAGTTTTTTTACAAATTTACACCTTTTTCCAAAATAAATAAGTTAAAAAATAGAATAATATTACCCCTACAAAATAATTCCATTCCAAAGCATGTTTAAAATGCACGTTCCCGCTAGTTACAACTATTGGCAAACTAAAAATTGCCACGACTACCAAAATTGATACTAAAATTATTTTCAAGATTAATGCATAATTGTTAAAATAATCCTTTATTGAAGATTTCAATTTAAAAAGTCTAAAAACAAGAAGTGATTGAGCTACAATTTCAAAAACTATGAAGGCTAATAAAACAAATCTTCTAAAAAATTTATATAAATCGTAATCAAATTTGATGCCCAAAAAAATTGAGTGGATAATCAAAAAGATAGCAGAGAGTATTCCAAAAGTTTTAAAAAGATTTTTGCTTTCAAATTGTTGTAAATTATTAATTAATTTATTTGTTTTAACCCAATATAAAATTAATAAAAAAGATGCGAATATCATCGAAGGTTTAAATATCAAATATGTTGGATATGTTCTTGCAGTTCTACTTATAGAGACACCTCCATCAAAATACGGAAAAGTTGGGTTTGACCTTCCGATTTGATCAACAATTAAAAAAGTATTTTCGAATATATAGTGATTAGTAGAAATAAATAAACAAAGATTTATAGCTACAAAAGGAATAATAAATATCCATAAACTCAATTTTCTGATTTGAGTTATAAATTCCATTCTAAGACGATTTATCTTTTCTTGTTTCTTCTTCTAGCTCTTCTTTTTTTCGAGCCGATTTTACGTCTTCCTCTATGTTTTTTTGGATATCCCATATTAACAATTAAGTATCATTTAAAATATTATTTTTCAATTCAATAATGAATTAATAAAACTTCTCTTTTGATAACCAATTAGTATCAAAATCAGAGGAGACAAATTTTTCATGAGATAAAATTCTTTTATGTAAATCAATAGTAGTCGTAACACCTTCAATAACAAATTCGTTTAAAGATCTCATTGTTCTTTGGATCGCTTCTGTTCTATTTCTCCCTTTACATATTAATTTGCATATTAGGCTGTCATAGTATGGTGTAATCTTACAACCCTGAAAAATAGAACCATCCACTCTTGTCCTGAACCCTGATGGTTGGTGACACACTGAAATTATACCTGGGCTAGGCTGGAAGTTTTTGGATGGGTCTTCTGCATTTATTCTACATTCTATCGTATGTCCTCTTGCACTTATATCATCTTGTTTTAATGCAGTCTGACCTGAGTGTGCTATCCAAATTT
>CACFQM010000017.1 GCA_902568425.1 uncultured Pelagibacteraceae bacterium
GATGAAGACAGGGTAAAGGAATTTAATTTAAAAAAAATGTGGAGATCACCAAATGGTACGATAAGAAATATTGTTGGAGGAACTATTTTTCGAGAACCAATAATTTGTAAAAATGTACCTAGACTTGTTCCACATTGGACCGAAAGTGTAATAGTTGGAAGACATGCTTTTGGTGATCAATATAGAGCAACAGATTTTAAGGTTCCTGGAAAAGGTAAAATGACAATTAAGTGGGAGTCAGAAGATGGAAAAAAGAAAATTGAGCATGAAGTTTTTAAATTTAACGACTCTGGAATTGCTTTATCAATGTACAATTTAGATAGTTCAATAAGAGATTTTGCTAGAGCATGTTTAAATTATGGTTTAGTAAGAAAATGGCCAGTTTATTTTTCATCAAAAAATACGATCTTAAAAGTATATGACGGAAGGTTTAAGGATATATTTGAAGATATTTATCAAAAAGAGTTTAAGAAAAAGTTTGATGAAGCTGGAATTACTTATGAACATAGATTAATTGACGACATGGTTGCATGTGCAATGAAGTGGAGTGGTAAATATATTTGGGCATGTAAGAATTATGATGGAGATGTCCAATCAGATACGGTTGCTCAGGGTTATGGTTCATTAGGGCTAATGACTAGTGTGCTTAGAACACCAGATGGTAAAATAGCAGAAGCTGAAGCAGCCCATGGAACTGTTACTAGGCATTATAGACAACATCAACAAGGTAAAGAAACATCAACAAATCCAATTGCATCTATTTTTGCATGGACTAGAGGTTTGGCTCATAGAGGTCAATTAGACGGTAATGATGAATTAATTAAGTTTTCAGATACTCTAGAGAGAGTTTGCATTGAAACAGTTGAAAGTGGATCAATGACTAAAGACTTGGCAATTTTAATTAGTAAGAGTCAAAAATTTCTTACGACAAATCAATTCTTAGAAGCAATAGACTCTAATCTTAAAAAAAAGCTTAACTAATTTTATCATTTAAGGTTTTAAAAGCTTCTTCAATCTTATCTTTGTGAGATCCTCCTGCTTGTGCAAAATCTATTCTACCTCCACCTCCTCTTCCTCCAAGAACCTTGGAAGCCATTTTCACTAGTTCAACAGCATCAAATTCTTTAATGAGGTCCTTGGTTAAACCAACAGCTACTCCAACTTTGCCTTCAAAAGTGGAAATACTAACTACGATACCATTTTTAATATCTTTTTTTCCTTGATCAATTACACTTCTTAATTCCTTTGGAGGGAAATCTATCAAGACCTGTTGTCTGAATATGAAAGTACCAACTTTTTTATCTTTTATAATATTTTTACTTTTATCTTTAATTATCTTTTTAATTTTAATTTTTTCAAATTGTTTATTAAGATTTTTTAAGTTTTCTGACAAATCAACATTATCCTTAAAATCCGGTTTCACTTTAAGTTTTAATAAATCTTTTTTTATTAAATTGATTTGGTTTTTAAGATTTTTTTGTTTTAAAGACTTGTCTTTTTTGAGTGACTTTTCATAATCTTGAAGTTGAATTTTTCTTAACGCTTCTACTCTTCTAATTCCAGAAGCTATTGATGACTGGCTAATTACTTTAAACTCTCCAACTTCTTTTGTGTTCTTAACATGTGTTCCACCACATAGTTCCGTGGAAAAGAAACCATTCTTTTCTTTTCCCATAAAAACTACTCTGACTTCATCACCATACTTTTCGCCAAACAAGGCCAAAGCTCCTAAATTAACAGCTTCTTTAGGTGTCATAATTCTTGTTTGTACATCACTTGCACCATTTACCATTTCATTAACAATTTTATTAATTTTTATCATTTCATCTTTTTCAATGGGCTTATTGTGACTAAAATCAAATCTTAGTCTATCTGGACTTACTAATGATCCCTTTTGAGTGACGTGTTTACCAAGTATCCTTCTTAAAGACTCGTGAAGTAAATGTGTTGCAGAGTGATTTGCTCTTGCATTGTTTCTTTTTTGAATGTTTATCTCAAGATTTACACTATCTCCAACTGCAAATGATCCTTTTTGAACTGTTCCATAATGAACAAACAGGTCTCCAATTTTTTTTTGTGTGTCTTGAATATTAATTTTACATTTAGAACTTGAAATAATTCCTTGATCTCCAACTTGTCCACCTGACTCACCATAAAAAGGTGTTTGATTTGTAATTATTTCAACTTCATCACCTTCTTTTGCGTTTTCAACAAACTTATTTCCTTTTGATATTTTTAAAACAATACCTTCCGCTTTGTCAAATTCATAACCTAAAAATTCTGTTGGGTTCAATTGTTCTCTAACTTTAAACCATTTTTCCTCTACTGACTTATCACCTGATCCTTTCCAGCTTGATCTAGCTAACTCTTTGCTTTTCTGCATTGCTTTATCAAAGGCAGATGAATCTATTTTTATATTTTTATTTTTTAAAATATCAGCAGTAAGGTCTAATGGGAATCCATATGTGTCATATAACTTGAAAGCTATTTCCCCAGGAAGGATGTTGTTTTTAACTTTTTCTAAATTCTGATCTAAAATTTTTATTCCTCTATCCAAAAGAGATGAGAATTTTTCTTCCTCGTTTTTTAATGTTTCTATAATAAGATCTTTTCCAGTATTTAATTCGGGATAACTTTTTGACATTTCGTTTAAGAGAACATCAAATAATTTAAAAAAGATTGGTTGTTTACTTCCAAGTGTGTGAGCATGTCTCATGCCTCTTCTCATAATTCTTCTAAGAACATAACCTCTTCCCTCGTTAGAAGGTAAAACTCCTTCGGCTATAAGAAAACTACTTGCTCTGAGATGATCAGCGATTACTCTATGACTTGCAATGGTGTCATTGTTAATTTTAGTATTCGTAATTTCGGATGACGCTGTTATAAGTTTTTTAAAATGATCTATTCCATAATTGTCGTGAGTTCCTTGCAGAACAGCCGTTATTCTCTCTAAGCCCATTCCTGTATCAACTGATGGCTTAGGCAAATCAATTCTTTTATCATTAGAAATTTGTTCAAATTGCATGAAAACGAGGTTCCAAATTTCGATAAATCTATCTCCGTCTTGATCAGGGCTTCCTGGAGGTCCTCCTTTTAATTCATCTCCATGATCAAAAAATATTTCAGAACAAGGTCCGCAAGGTCCAGTTTCACCCATTGACCAAAAATTATCTGAGGTTGAAATTTTAATTATTTTACTTTCGGATAATCCAGCAATCTTTTTCCATAGTTTAAAGGCTTCTTCATCCTCAGAATAAACAGTAACTGATAGTCTATCCTTAGATATGTCAAAATCTTTAGTAAGCAGTTCCCATGCATAATAAATTGCTTTTTCCTTAAAATAATCACCGAAAGAAAAGTTTCCAAGCATTTCAAAAAATGTATGATGTCTGGGGGTATAACCAACATTTTCTAAATCATTGTGTTTTCCGCCTGCCCTGATACATTTTTGTGAAGTTGCAGCAGTTTTATAAGACTTATTTTCTACACCTGTAAATACATTTTTAAATTGAACCATCCCTGAATTCGTAAACATTAATGTTGGATCGTTATTTGGAACTATGTTGCTTGATTCTATAATTTTATGTTTGTTTCTTGAAAAATAGCCAAGAAACTTCTTTCTAATCTCACTCATTAGAATTTTGCTCATATATCTATTAAATACAGATATTTTATTTGATGTCTATAATAAGAAAACACACGAAAGGTGCGAGGGGCACCTTTCGTGTGGAGAGTATAATGAAAATATCCTTATTTATCTGTTTCTTTTTCTTTAGGAGTTGGATTTCCTTCAATTTTTTTTGTTATTAAGCCAGCTTTAGTTCTGATAGCTGTTTCGATCTCATTCGCTACTTTTGGATTCTTTTCTAAATAAAGTTTAGCGTTCTCTCTACCTTGGCCAATTTTTTCTCCCTTATATGCGTACCATGCACCAGATTTCTCTACTACATCTGCTTTCGCACCAAGATCAATTAATTCGCCTGATTTACTAATACCTTTTCCATACATAAGATCAAATTCAACCATTTTAAATGGTGGCGCTACTTTATTCTTAACAACTTTAACTCTTGTGCTATTTCCAATGATTTGATCTTTTTCTTTGATAGCGCCTATTCTTCTTATATCCATACGTACTGACGAATAAAATTTAAGCGCATTCCCTCCTGATGTAGTTTCTGGGTTTCCAAACATCACTCCGATCTTCATTCTTATTTGGTTAATAAAAATAACCATTGTGTTTGATTTAGAAATTGAGCCAGTTAATTTTCTTAAGGCCTGACTCATCAATCTTGACTGTAGACCAACGTGATGATCACCCATTTCACCCTCTAATTCAGCTTTTGGAGTTAAAGCTGCAACCGAGTCGACTACTAAAACTGATAATGATCCAGATTTTATTAATGTATCTGCGATTTCTAATGCTTGTTCTCCAGTATCTGGTTGTGAAATCAATAGGTCATCAGTTTTAACGCCTAATTTCTTAGCATATACAGGGTCTAAAGCGTGTTCTGCATCAACAAAACCACAAATTCCACCGGCTTTTTGGGCTTCAGCAACGACTTGTAAAGCTAACGTTGTTTTACCTGATGACTCTGGGCCATAAATCTCAATAACTCTTCCCTTAGGTAATCCGCCTATTCCTAATGCTAAGTCTAAACTTAAAGATCCAGTCGAGATGGACTCGACATCCATTGCTTGTTGTTGACCTAAACGCATTACTGAGCCTTTACCAAAATTATCGTCGATTTGGCTAATCGCAGCGTTCAATGCCTTGTTTTTTTCTTTAATTTCTTGCTCTTTCTTAGAGTCAGATTTAACTACTTTTAAATTATTTTTAGTCATTTTTTTTCCTTTTTTTAATTACGAATCAATGCTTTAAATGTACACATTTTGTTCTTTTAATCAATCTTAAAATAATATATTAATTTACCTAATATTTTCTAAGAAAAGATCGCCAATAGACGCAAGCAAACTAAATTGCGCTATTGCAAAATCTTTTTGTGCGTTTGCATAGCTTGTTCGAGCCTCTAAGAGAAGTGTTCTGGATTGGATAACTTCTAGTGTAGTTCTCTCATTACCAGTATCGTATTCAAGCGTAATACCCTCATTAGCTATTTCAGCAGCTTTCAACTGGGCTGTTGTAGCATCTAATATACCTTTAGATGAATTGTAGTTTGTCCAAGCATTTGCTGTATCTATGCTTACTTGGTCAGATATATCGTCAAAAAGTAATTTTTTTTCCTCTACTATAAACTTCGCTTTTTTCACTGAAGATATATTCTTTCCACCTTTGAAAAGTGGCCACTTAACAGTTGCTTTCACTTCTTCTTGTTCTCTTTTGTCAACCGTGGTGCTTAAGTCATAATTTTTTTTCTTTTCATAAGATATCGATGCTGATGGGCTTAAATCTCCTCTTGCCGCAAAAAGTTCTCTTTTTGCAATTTCTAAATCTATTTTAGCTAAATTTAGTCTTGGATTTATTTGATCTGAGATCGCTGAAGCTGTTCTTAAGCTTGTTGGTGTACTTAAACTAGGTATAAATGAGAGATTTATATCATCAGGGGACTTTGTGCCTATTATTTTTTGAAAATTTTTTTTACCAGATATGAGCTCATTTCTAGCAGTAATTAATTTTGCTTGTGCACCAGCGAGTGATGACTCTGTTTGTGCGAAGTCAGTTAAACTTATTTCACCTCTCTCTAATCGTGATCTATCGTTTTCAACCTGTCTTTCAAAAAGATCAACATTTAATTGGTTAAATTCAAGGTTTTTAAAATTGTATCCTAAATTATAGTATGCAGTTGCTGCACTTAATATAACTTCTTGTTCCAGTTTTGTAAGTTCATATTTTGCATACTCTAATTCGAGTTGTGATTTTTTAAGATTATTATAATTACTAAAGCCACTAAAAATTTTTTGTTCAATTAAAACAGATCTAGTTTCAGGTGTTGAATTTATATTTGCTAATTTCTCACCAGATTGATTTGTTCTATTTGTATCTTCCTGACTTGAAATGTTGCCTGAAATAGTTACCGATGGTAAAAATTCCCCTCGGGAAATATTTATATCTTGTTTTGTTGCATTTAAACTCGCTCTTTCAGCATTTAATTTTGAATTATTTTTGAATGCATCAGACAAAGTTTTTATTACATCTTGCGCACTGATATTTGTACAAAAGAAATACAAAATAATAGTTAAAAATATCTTTTTCATAAATTTAATTAATTATCATTTTCTTAGATCTATGATTTTTATCCAAGAAAATTGTTAAATCTGATATCTTTGAATAATTTTTCATCATATGCTTAGTTAATCTTTCGTAAAACATAATAAATTCTTTTATCTGTGTTTTTGACATAGTCTTTTTATTTTTAGTTGTCAATTTCATTTTTTGCTCCTGAAGCCATCTCCACTTAATAATATAATTGAAATGAGGGACTTTTAAGTAAACTAGTTTATCAATCTTATTAAATAGATTTTTATACCTTTTTTTTATTAAGTTATTAACTGTTTTTCTCCATTTCAAATTTTTATCATATTTTTTTTCAATCAGATTTATTGGTTTTTTTAATTCAATATTATTTTGATGTGTAGTGCCAACGCACCAACCTTCAAAAATAATTATATCTGGTTTAATTTTAATTTTTTGCCATTTCTTTTTGCTAAGTCTATCATCTTTAGATTTATCAAATTTTGGTATTAAAACTGTTCTAAATTTTTTTTGCTTAAGTTTTCTTATAGTGTTATTTAATAAAGTAATATCGTGAGTTCCAGGTACCCCCCTGGTAATAAATAATGGATGTTTTTTCTTAGACATTATTAGTCTATCGTTTTTTGTTTTGTAAAAGTCATCTATAGAAAATATGCAAAGATTTAAATCATATTTTTTCTTTAAAATTAATTTTAATATTCCTGTGATTGTACTTTTGCCTGCTCCTTGACCACCTGACAAACCTATTATTTTTGTTTCAAAATCTTTGCTATAAACTGAATAAATCCATTCTGACAATGGTAAATAAAATTTATTCAATTTTCCAATTTTGTCGACTATAGGTTTGCCAGAAACCTCTTGTTTTTTTAAATATTTTATATAATCACTTTTTGTCATGGGGATGGTTTTCACCATCGATAACAGGAATATTCTTTAGATCAAATGGTTTAATGCCCTCTACACACGCAATATTTATTCCATAAATTTTAGGATCTCTTCTTGGTCTGTTATGTGTGTGGATACCACAAATGGTACAAAAATAATGTTTTGCAGTTTTAGAATGAAATTGATAAAGTTTTAGAAGATTTTCTCCTTTTATAATTTCAAAATCATTTGGACCAGCTATTCCGATAATGTAACCCTTTCTTTTGCATATAGAGCAATTACACCGCATAATTTTTTCGAATCCAGTTTCTGGCACTTCGACTTGACCCTCTACTCCACCACAGTGACAAGTTAATTTTTTTTTAGACATATTGGTTTCCTAGGTTTAAATTAATAGAAGATATCCACACAAAGTACATCATTTATTTGGATGTTCATGTTTTGATTCACTTTTGATTCCAATACAGACTCAAAATACAACCTTTTAGTGTGTATATGTTTTAACATTATCAATGTTTTCTTCTGACTTTACAAAATCCTCAATGCTCTCCCTAAAAGAGTTTAAATATATTAGGGCTAAGAAAGTAATTAAAGCTAAAATTAAATAAATAGTAGAATTGCCCAATATACTTTTAAAAAGATAAATTAATATTCCAAGTATTAATCCCCTTAAGAAAACTTGAGATTTGAAAACAGCAATTATTGAAAAAGAATGAATTCCAAGATTAAAAAGAGACATTTTGGATGGTCCAAAATATCTCGAACCTCTAGTTGAATTAATTGTGTTTAATCTACTTATTGTTTTTTTTAATGTCCCAGAAAAACTGCTCCATAAACTTTCTTGTTGGGACAAAGTAACAACATCTTTTTTTGTTAAACAACTGTAATTTCCAAAATTTATTTGTTTACCTGTGAAAACTAAAGTTATTAGTTTGTGAACCTCATAGAGTATTTGAAATAAAAATCCCTCTGATCTTTTTACTCTTTTTGCAACAACAGATATTTCCTGATCTTCCAAAGCTTGGTTGACTAGATATTTTATTTCCTCTGGTCTATCCTCGCCATCACCATCCATAACAATTAAGTGATCGAAGTCATTCTTTTTTGATAGATACCTTATAGCAAATGCAATACATCTAGCATGTCCCTTATTTTGTTTCATATTAAAGATCTCAATCTTTTTAATATTTTTAGGAACTTTGATTTCAGGTAATTTAATAGTAGACGCATCATTTACTATTAAACAATCGAATTCGCTATTTTTAATATTTGGAATAACTTTATCAATTTCATCTAATAGTTTAACTAAGGATTCCCAGTCATTATAAACAGGTATTAAAATTTTAAATTTTTTCATTTATCTCCTATTAGATGAGCAGAATAACCAATTACTACAGTATTAAGATTCTTTTTGTAATTTAATAATTGAACTGCTTTTTCTTTATTACTTAGTGGTACCCATTTTGGTCTAGAGTTTAAGTGATAAGATAAATTACCACCCCACCATTCATCGCCTATTACGTAAATGATTTTACTGTTATATTTTTTATCCCATTCTTTTTGAATTTGTCTAGCATATTGTTTACCTGGAAAATCAGTTCTTTTGTCAGTTTGTGTTATCGAAACATATGCATAAGTAAACGGTGATAACAAAAATAAAAACATAAATGCAGAGATAAATCTTTTTAATTTATTCAAATTTATTTGTGATTTAAAAATATAAATAATTAAAGTACCTATAAATAAGTAAAATGGTGTCATCCACATAGTTCTTATTTTTGCACCCATTATCATTGAAGTAAGTAAAATAAAAGATATAGGTACTACTGTTGTTAATAAAAGAAATACTAACTTTTCATCTTTAAAATTAATTTTTAATTTTATTTTTTTTATAAGAAAAAAGGTCATTAAAATAAAAGGAAATAATAATACAATTTGTTTACCCATGAAAATCATAGGATATATTAAATGGTCTAGAAAAACTCCTGGCCCTCCAGTTCTTTGAAGACCATAAAATATAGTAATATAGTTATTTTCCGTTAACCAAATTAAATGAGGTAACAAAATTAAAAAGGTTATTGGACCTGCAATAAAATAGTGTGAAAAATTAATTTTTTTTCCTTTTTTTACGAAGTAAATAAAAACAAGTTTTATTCCTATAATTAAATAAATGAAAAGATATTTTGACAAAATTCCTAAACCAGCAAATAAACCTAAAAATATATAGTCGAACGCTTTATCATATTTAATACATCTCCAAGTATAATAAACGGTTAGTGCCCAAAAAGGTAATTGAGCAACATTTACATTAAATTCTGGAGTTGTAAAATTATAAAAGTAAATACCCTCAATAAGAAGTACTGATAAAAGGGCGAGTTTTTGATTATTAAAAATTTCCTCTGAAAATTTATAGACCGCAAAAAAAGCTACTACTACAAAAATTTGACTTAAAAAATAGTAGGCCCAATCTTGGCTTCCGAAAATTTGATAAAAAATTTCAACTGCAAAAGCACTAAGAGGCGGGTGTTTATTAAATCCCCAATCTAAATTGCTGCCCCATGCTAAAGCCTCAATAGTATCTAAAGGAAGGTTCTGATTAGTTAAGGAAGGAATCAGTGTCCAGATCAACAAATGAACAGTTAGTAACAAAAAAAATATAATTGATGGATTTTTTGTCATAAAATTTACCTATATTTATAACTTAAATTATATTGACACCAATATAAACGTTAATATACTCCCCAGGTTTAAAATATGGTCAAAAAGGCTATCAAAAAAAAATATACTCCTAACAGCAAAGAGAAATACATGTGTGCCAAGCACAAAAAATTTTTTACTGAAAAGTTGCTTGAGTGGAGAAAAGAGATTATTAAATCAAACAACGAAAGTGCTGCTTTGAGTAATCTTGATGATAATAGTGCGTCAGCAGATATTGTTGATCAAGCATCTTCTTACACAGAAAAAACTGTAGAGATGAGAGCATCTAATAGAAGAAGAAAATTAGTAAACAAAATCGACTCTGCCTTGAGAAGGTTAAAAGATGATACTTACGGCTATTGCATAGAAACTGGTGAGCCGATAGGTTTGAAAAGGTTGATTGCAAGACCAATTGCTACTTTAAGTATTCAGGCTCAAGAAAAACATGAGCAAGAAGAAAAAATATACGTAGATAATTAAATTGTAGGAATTTTTTCATCTCTTTTCAAAAGATCAAATCCTTTAATTACAGCCTCTCTTTTTGAGATATTTTCATACCATCTACTCAGGTTTTTAAAACTTTTAAGACCTATATCGTGCCACTCATGACGAGCAATCCATGGGAAAGTTGCTATGTCGGCAATGGAGTAATCTCCTGCCAAAAACTCACTTTTTCCTAATCTTTCGTCAAGATCTTTATAAATAGTTTTTGCTATTTTAAAGTATCTTTTCTCACCCCAATTACTTTTCCCAGAATTATAATGATGAAATTGATGGTGCTGACCTAACATTGGTCCAACATATGCCATTTGTCCCATTAACCATTGATTAATTAGATTTTTGTTTTTTTCTGGATAAAGCTTACCGCTTCTTTCACCTAAATAAATAAGTATTGCTCCAGATTCAAATAATGATGTTTTATTATCATGGTCAATAATAACTGGAATTTTACTAAAAGGACTAATAGCTCTAAATTTAGGATCAAATTGTTCGTCTTTTTGAATATTTACTTTTGTAACTTTATATTCAAATCTTATTTCTTCTAACATTATGGAGATTTTTTTTCCGTTAGGTGTGTTTGCTGTAAGTAATTCTATCACTTATTTTTTACACCTAGACGCGCTTGAATCTCTTTTGAAGAAGTAGTGAATTCAAACCGATATTTTTCATTAGGTCTTGCCCTTTTAAAACATTCCACAGATGCTAGGGCGCCCTCATGAAAGCCAGATAATATGAGTTTAAGTTTGCCTGGGTATGTACAAATATCACCTATAGCAAAGATTCCTTTTTTATTTGTCTCAAAATTTTCAGTATTA
>CACFQM010000018.1 GCA_902568425.1 uncultured Pelagibacteraceae bacterium
TTTTAATTGAGTATGGTGATGATATAATTAGATATTTATTATCCTGGTAAGCTTGATTTATAATTGAGTATAATATTTTTTCGTCAATATCATTATTATAATCATCTATTACTAAACACTCTCTAGTTTTATAATCTTTTAAAATATCTCTTGATATGTTTTTAGATAAAATAACAACTGAGTCAATTTTTATTTTTAAAATATTTATTAAATGGGTTTTTCCACAACCCTTTGGTCCAAAAATATTTACCAATCTGCTTGGCCATTTAGGCCAACTTTCAATTAATTTGAAAGCATTAAAATTATTTTTTGAAACATAAAAATCCTGTTCAAGATAATTCTTTTTAAAAGGGAAATTAAATATTAATTGTTTAGACATATCCTATCCTTTTGTAATTAAGTTCCACTTGTTATCTTGAATTTTAAGTCTTAGTCCACTTTGAATAAGAAAATTTTCTAAACTTTTTATTTTTCCTAAATATTTAATTTTTATTTTCGCATTATTTTTATTAAGTTCTTGAATATTGTAAGACTTAATAATACTTATTTTTTTAATTTTATTTATAACTTCTCCAAGATTGTAAGGTTCGTTAAATTGTGCATTCAGAGTTAAATAAGAGGGTGTGGATGCATCAATAAGATTTTGCTCTTTCCACATATCATGTACGATTGATTGTAATTTTAAAATGGTTTCTTCTCTTACTTTTTTATTTTCCAAATTTTTCACGAAAATATCTATTTTTTTTAATTTCTTAGAACCTTTAAAATTAGTTTTTATAAATACATTTAAACTATTTTCATCATATCTTAGTATTAAAATAGCGCTATTTTTAATTTCGTATTTATCAACAAGACTCCGAAGGTCAATTTGCTCTAAATCATCTTTATTTTTTTTTATAAAAACAAGATCATCTAAACTTTCTACGGGTAAAATAAAATTTACTCCATCAAATTCTTTATTCATGTTCCATTCTTCTAAAAATTTGTTGCCTGAAAATACTTGTAATTCAGAATTTTTAATGAAAATTGGATAAATTAAAGTCTCAAAGGTCTGTGAAGCAGAGTAAGATATTCCTTTTTTTTGAAAAAATTGATTTATTGAATCTTCTTTGAATGATAAAGAAATTTCAGCACGATAATTTCCATCTATCTCTTGTTCGTGAACAATCCTATAACTTTGGACAAATGATTTAATTATTGCTAATTCAGTGCTTAATATTTTTTTTTGGTCTTCAAGTTTAAGTATATTGCTTAATAGTTTTTCAAATCCCTTTCTAAAAGCTCTATCTATATACCTGTCTTTATAATTGTTTTGTTTAATTTTGCCTTCAATAATAATTTTATCAACAGTAAATGCATCTTGATAAGCAAAAACATTTTGTGTTTTATATAAAAATAATAATATTAATACTAAGAAAAAAATAATTTTTTTCATAATTATCTAAATACCACCTTATCAATGAAAAAAACAAAAAATAGTTATAAAAAAAGCGGTGTAAATATTGAGTCAGCTGACAAATTTACAAAATTTATTGGAAAATACTCACAACAAGTCTTCAAAAAAAAATTAAATAAATTCAATAAAAATAATATTGGTAAATTTGCTTCTGTTTTTGATCCCGGAAAATTCAAAATGAAAAATTCACTTCTGGTGGCAAGTACTGATGGTGTAGGTACGAAGCTTGAGTTAGCGAATAGGTTTAAAAAATTTGACACCATTGGAATAGATTTGGTAGCCATGTGCGTTAACGATTTAATTGTACAAGGAGCAAGACCATTATTTTTTTTAGATTATATTGCTATTGGCAAGGTAAACCTAATTAAAATGAAAAAAATAATTAAAGGTATTATTAATGGCTGTAAAATCTCTAATTGTGTTTTAGTTGGTGGAGAGACGGCAGAAATGCCGGGAACATATGAAAAAAATAAATTTGATTTAGCTGGATTTACCGTAGGCTTAGTTTCCAAAAATAAACTTATTACAGAAAAAAAAGTCAAAAGTAATAATATTATATTAGCAGTGCCTTCTTCAGGGTTACATTCAAATGGTTTTTCACTTGTAAGAAATGTATTAAAAAATACTAAAATTAATAAAAAAATTAAAAATGAATTATTAAAACCTACAAAAATTTATACAAAAGAAATTTTAAAACTAGTAGATAAAAATTTGATTTCCTCTGCTGCAAATATAACTGGCGGAGGTATTATTGAAAATATTATCAGGTCAGTACCTAAAAAATTAACTGCGAATATAGATTTATCAAAAATAAAAGTTCCTTTTATTTTTAAATGGTTAAAAAATAGAAATATAAATGATCACGAAATGCTCAAAACATTTAATTGTGGAGTTGGTTTTTGTTTGATCGTAAAGAAGGAAAATATTAAAAAAATTCAGGCTCATTTCAATAAAGATTTTATGCCTTACGAAATTGGATTTATTTCAAATTCAAAAAAAAGATTAAATCTTATTAATAGAGTGAAATGGTAAAAAAAAGAGCGTGCGTTTTTATATCTGGAGCAGGCACAAATCTTAGGGAAATAATCAGAAACTCAAGAGATTACAGTTTTCCTGTAAATGTAAGTTTGGTTATATCTAGTAATGAAAAAGCCAAAGGTATTATTTTTGCAAAAAAATTTTCAATTCCCTTTATTTGCATAAATACTAGTAAATACAAATTTGAAACAACCATATTAAAAAAATTATTTGAATATAAAATTGATATAATTTGTTTAGCAGGTTTTATGAAAATTTTGTCCAAAAAATTTATTAGAAACTTTAAAGGAAAAATAATAAATATTCATCCCTCACTTTTGCCTAAATATAAAGGATTAAATACATTTCAAAGAGCTTTAAAATCTAATGAAAAATTGACTGGATGTACCGTCCATTTTGTAAATGAAAAACTGGATAGTGGTAAAATTATAATGAAAAAAAAGGTTAATATTTATAAGAATGATAATATTGAAACATTAAAAAAAAAGGTTCAATTTGAGGAATATAGAGCCTATTCTAGCGCAATTAGAAAAATTTATAACTTAAATTAATTTTTAAAAAAAAATTCTATTTCTTTTTTTGCGTTTTCAATTGAGTCAGATCCATGAATGGAGTTTTTGTCTATAGACAAACCATATAGTTTTCGTATTGTGCCAACTTCTGCATTTTTTGGGTCTGTAGTTCCCATAATTCTTCTATTTGCTTTTACGGCATCTTCTCCTTCTAATATCATTACCGTAATTGGACCTGAGGACAAATAGTTACAAAGCCTTTCATAGAAAGGTTTTGTTTGGTGGACTTTATAGAATTCAGCAGCTTCCTCTTTTGATATTTGAATTTTCTTTTCTTGAATTATTTTTAATTGATTTTCTGTAAAAATTTTTTTGATACTTTCAGTAAGATTTCTTTCGACTGCATCTGGTTTTACTATAGAAAGAGTTTGCTCTAATCTATTCATAGTTTTCTTCAACAAGTTGGTTTAACAGTCTCACACCAAAACCTGTTGCACCACCAGAATTTAGGGCTCCACCATATTTGGAAAAAGCCATACCAGCAATATCTAGATGCGCCCAAGGAGTTTTGTTTAAGATAAATCTTTGCAAAAATTGAGCCGCCGTAGTTGATCCTGCTCCACCAACATAATTTATATTTTGCACATCTGCATTTTTAGAATTCATAAGTTTATCATAATTTTTATGAAGTGGCATTCTCCATACTTTTTCTTCAACTTTTTCTCCAGCAGTAAAGATTTCTTTAGATAATTTATCATCATTTGAAAATAGACCTGCATATTCAGATCCAAGACAAACTATGATTGCACCAGTTAAAGTTGCTAAATCAACTATAAATTTTGGTTTAAATTTTTCCTCAGTAAATGTTAATGCATCAGCTAATACTAATCGCCCCTCTGCGTCAGTATTTAAAATTTCTATAGTTTTGCCACTATACGACTCTACAATGTCTCCAGGCCTTTGAGCATTTCCACTTACCATGTTCTCTACAAGGCCAACAACACCTACTGCATTAATTTTTGCTTTTCTAACTGCAAAGTTTTTCATCAACCCTACTACAGTAGCTGAACCTGCCATATCATATGTCATGTCTTCCATGAATTTTGCTGGTTTTAATGAATAGCCTCCGGTATCAAAACAAACTCCTTTCCCAACAAATGCCAAGGGTTTCGAATTATTTTTTGCACCATTCCACTCCATTGTAACAAGATAAGAGCCTCTAATACTTCCCTGTCCTACACCAAGTAAAGCATTCATACCTAACTTTTTTAATTTTTTTTCATCATATACATTTATTTTTAACCCGTCTTTTTTTAAAGATCCTATTCTTTTTGCATATTCATCAGGATGCAAAACATTACCTGGTTCAGAAACTAAGTCTCTTGCATAAAAAGTTCCTTCTTCAAGAGCTTTAAATTTTAATTGAATTTGAACAGAAGGTTTATTCTTAGTACCTACAACATTAATTAAAATATTATTTGAATCTTTTTTAGTCTTATATTTTTTAAATTCATAGGATTTCAATTTTAAACCATGAAGAAAATATCCCAAAAAATTTTCATTTTTTCCTACAACGCTATCAGAAACAATAAAATATTCACTATTCTTTCCAGAGTTTATTTTTTTATGAAATTCTGCTCCTAAATTTTCTATATCATAACTTTTTAAACTTTTTTTGATTGATATTAGTACAATTTTTTTTTTTGAATTGACCTCAAAAATAAATAAATTTTTTTTAATATCAATTGTTCTTATTAAATCATTGATATAAGAAAATTCAGCATCAGAAACATATTTTTTTATTCCGCTTGTGCTGAATTTTTCATCACAAAATAATACAAGATTGGATGCTAATTTGTTGATGGTTTTATTTGTATAGTTTATTTTTATAGTCATAGCTTTAAAAATTAAAAAAATCCTTCTTCAAGTATAAAAAAACCTAAATTTTCCTCTTTATCATCAAATTTTTTTACAAAATTTATCATTTAGTCAACTCAAGATTGAAATTTGTTTAAACTTGCTTTAATTATATACAAAAATAATAACAATGTTGAGTAATAAAATTTATAAACACTTTTTTTTCGAATTTAGTAAGTATTTTTTAATTACTTTGCTCACTTTTACTGCGATAGTTTGGACTGTTCAAGCGGTAAATTTCTTAGATTTGGTAGTTGAGGATGGACATGCTCTATCGGTATATCTTGGGTATTCATTGCTAAATGTACCTAAAATATTAACTAAATTTATTCCTTTATCATTTTTGATATCTTTAGTACTTACAATTTTAAAATTTGAGAATGAAAATGAATTAATTATCTTATGGACTGCAGGGGTCAATAAAATAAAGATTGTTAACTTTTTTGTTAAAATTTCTTTAATTGTCACAGTTCTACAATTATTTTTAGCATCAATAATAAATCCATCTGTATTAAATTATTCAAGATCACTGATTAAATCATCAAATTTGGATTTTATCTCAAGTATGATAAAGACCAATCAATTTAATGATACAGTGGCAGGTCTTACTATTTTCGTGGAAGCAAAGAATAATAATGGAGATATGAAGAATATATTTATAAGAGATGATAGTAAAATTTTAAAAAGTATTGATAATGCTGATAAGACAGAAAATATTTCAATTTTTGCAAAAAATGGAAGGGTTGTTAATCCAAGTTCACCAGCATTAGTTTTGTCTGATGGAATAATGCAATCACAAAAATCTGATAAAAATATACAAACTATTAAATTTCAAAAAACTGTTTTGAAATTAGATGACCTGAAAACAAGATCTATTGTGCAAACAAAAATACAAGAAACTCCTTCAAATTTACTAATTAAATGCTATTTCAAAAAAAGTCAGCAACAAATTATTAATTGTCCACGTGACCATAAGAAGAACGATGTCTTGTCTGAAATAAATAGAAGGTTTGGCATGCCTCTTTATATTCCTGTAGTAACTTTAATTGTTTGTTTTCTTTTAAATCAAAGAAATGAAAATAGTTTTAAAAATTATTTTAAATACATATTTACTTTAATTGCATTTTTAATCTTAGTTATTGCAGAGATATTGGTAAAATACTCAGGAAAGTCTTTTAATAATTCTTTAATTTATTATTTTACTCCAATTATACTTATGCCACTGATTTATTTAGAAATAATAAGAAATTTTTTATATGAGAACTTGAGGAAAAAATGATTAAGAATTCAGTCATTAATTCATATATAATTAGAGAATTTTTGTTAAGTACTTTTAACGTTACTTTAATAATTTCAGCAGCTGGTCTCATAATGAATTTAAGAGAAGAAGTTACATATTTTACCGATTATGATGTTGGAATAATGTTGCCGATAGCTTTGTCTTTAATGATTATTCCAAGTATTTTAATTAATATTTTTCCCTTCATAATTTTTTTATCTGCTATGTGGACTTTGATAAAACTTAAAAATAGTGGAGAAATTTTATCATTAAAAACATTTGGTTTATCAAGTACAAAATTTGTTTATTTATTGGGAATTGCCTCTTTCTTTGTTGGTATTATAATTTTAATAGCTTTTAATCCAATTACATCGGTCATGGTAAAATATTATGAAGATATTAAAGGTAGTTATGATATTGATAAATCTCATTTAGCTTCAATTACAAGCAATGGTGTTTGGTTAAAAGAAAATATTGGATCCAAAACTAACATTAT
This sequence comes from uncultured Pelagibacteraceae bacterium, assembly GCA_902568425.1. Taxonomy (GTDB): domain Bacteria; phylum Pseudomonadota; class Alphaproteobacteria; order Pelagibacterales; family Pelagibacteraceae; genus Anoxypelagibacter. The sequence goes on from CACFQM010000018.1 coordinate 6,699, forward strand.
AAAATCTAAAAAAATTGATGGTGATTTGCTTTTTGATGTAAGTATTTATAGCTTTGAAGATGACGTATTAGTTGAAAGAATAGAGGCAAAAACTGCTAATATATTAAGTAATCCTTGGGTAATTAAAGATGGTATTAAAATAGGTATTAGTGAACAAAATACTAAAAATAGTTTTAAAAATTTAAGTTTTGAATCAACTTTTACAAAAGCTAAATTTAATTCAATATATTCAAATTTAGATACTATTTCTTTTTTCAAAATAATGACAAATTTCAAGCAATTAGGTCAAAAAGGTTACAATGAAAGATTACTTAATGAAAAAAGACATTATTATTTATCTCTACCTTTCTTTTTGGTTTTAATGGTTTGTCTTGCTAGTATTTTTATTTTAAGCTCAAATGAAAAAAAGCAAAACATATATTATATTATTTTATCAATTATTACTTGTGTAATTATTTTTTACTTTAAAAATTTTTCAATGGCTTTAGGGACTACTGAGAGGATACCAATAGAACTTTCTGTTTGGTCTCCAATCTTAATTTTAATCTTGTTCTGCTCTGTGGGAATTATACAAATAAATGAAAAATAAATTCTTAAAAATATTATCCTTACTATTTTGCTTATTGCAAAGCTTAAATGTTATTGCGGACGAGTTGGATATAAAAGCAAATCAGGTAAAATTTAATAAAGATAACAGAATTGTTCAAGCTGAGGGCAATGTTCAAATAACAGATATCAAAAAAAATATAATATTTGCTGAAAAAGCCGAGTACGATAAAAACAATGAATTGATGAGGTCTTTTGGTGAGACAGATATTATAACCTCAGAAAAATTTAGAATACAAGGAAAAAATATTTTTTATGATAATAAAAAGGGAATTATATATTCAACTTCAGAAACAATAATTACCGATATTAATGGTAATCAGGTTTATGTAAATATGTTTGATTACTCTACTTCTAAAAAAATGTTCTTTTCGCAAGGTGATATTGAAGTATTTGATAATAAAACTAATAAATATTCTTTTTCGGAAATTTATATTGATGAAAAAAATAGAAAAATTGTTGGAAGTGATGTTAAGTCTTTTTTAAAAGACGGTAATTTTAAAGATAATGAAAAAAATGAACCAAGATTTTTTGCTAATTCAGCGTTCATAGACGATAATGGTGTAACTTTTCAAAAAGGTATTTTTACAACATGTAAAAATAGAGAGGGAGAAAAATGTCCGCCATGGTCAATTCAAGCTAAGAAAATTCAACATAGCAAAGCAAAAAAAACAATTTATTATGATAATGCAGTATTAAAGATTTACGATTTTCCAATCTTTTATTTTCCAAAATTTTTTCATCCAGGTCCTACTGTAAAGAGACAATCTGGTTTCTTGTTCCCGACTCTAGAAGATAATAGTTCAGTTGGTTTCAGTGCGTCGACACCTTATTTTTGGGCAATCTCAGATAATAGAGATATGACTTTCACTCCTAAAATTTATACTAAAGAAAATCTTCTAGTTTTACATGAATACAGACATGCATTTAAAGACTCTTTTCTATTGGTCGACACAGGGTACACGAAAGGCTATAAAAAAACTGATAAATTAAAAAAATCTAAAGGTTCAAGATCGCACTTTTTTGCAAAATATAATCACGATCTGTCCAAAGATGATTTTTCTAGTAATTTAGAAATAAATTTTCAACAAGTGAACAACGATACCTATTTAAAGGTTCATGACATTGAAACTGAACTTGCTGATAAAAACGAGAATATTATCACTAAAGACATAAATTATGAGTTTCAGAGTGATAAAAATTATTTAGGTTTAAGTGCAGCAATGTATGAAAATTTAACTAGCAGTGATTCTGATAAAACAAGGTTTGAATATTCAGCTCCAAATATTTTATTTGAGCGTAATTTGTTTACAGGAGATAAGACTGGAGTATTTGATATAAAAAGTAATGCTTTCGTTAGAAATTTTAAAGTTAATCAAACTACAAAGTTTTGGATAAATGATGTTAATTGGCAATCGAACCCTTTTGTTAGTCTAAATGGAATACAAAACAAGTTTAAAGGGCTTTTCAAAATTGTTAACTACGAAGCTGAAGGAGCCCAAAAATATAAAACTGAAGGTCTAAATAGTGAAGTATCAGGGGTTTTAGCTTATGAAACAAAACTTCCAATGTCTAAAAAAAACCAAGATAAAAATAAGATAAATTTTTTTACACCAAAACTTTCTTTCAGATACGCTCCTGGTCATATGAGAAACATTCAAGATGATGATTTAAAATTATCATATTCTAATGCATTTCTATTAAATAAAAACGCAGAACCAGATATAATTGAAGAAGGCGAAAGTATTGCAACTGGATTCGAGATTTCTAGTTACGAATTAGATGATGGAATTCCAGGAGATAAAAATTACTCATTATCGCTTGCACAAGTTCAAAGTTTTAAAGAAAATACATCAATACCTTCCAAAAGTTCATTGAATCAAAAAGCATCTGATCTCGTTGGAGAAGCTTTCATAAAAATAGGTGAAAATTTTAATATACAGAACGAATTTTCATTAGATAATAATTTTAATGATATTAATTATAATGACTTAGAGGCTAACCTTATATTAGGAAATACAAGCTTCAATTTAAATTACCTTGAGGAAAGCAACCATATAGGTACGAGTAATTATATTAAGTCTGGAATAAATGTTGATTTTAATAATTCTGGACAATTAAACTTTAATATTAAGAAAAACTTAGAAACAGACTCCACAGAGTTTTATGATTTAGCATATGATTATATAAATGATTGTCTGAGGGCAGGATTAGTTTTTAGAAGAGAATTCTACTCTGATAGAGATGTAGAGCCATCAGACTCTTTAATGTTTAGAGTAACACTTTTCCCATTTGGTCAAGCTAGGTCTCCACTTATTGATAGATGAAAAAAAAACTCCCAATATTTTTTTTTATAATAATATTTTTTTTATTACAAAATAAAATTGTCCATTCACAAATTAATAATAAAATTATAATTTCTGTTGGGGATTATGCTATTACAACAGTTGATTTACTAAAGGAGATAAAGCTAATAGCTATCCTCTCTGATACAGATATAAATCAAAACAATAGAGAGCAGATTAAAGGGTTAGCAGTAAAGTCTCTAATAAAAAGAAATATTAAAGAAAGCGAAATAAAGAGAAGAAACATTTATAAATATAATAAAAAACAACTAAATGTCTTAATTTTAAATACCTCCAAAAAATTAGGGGTTGATGAACAGGGTTTAAAGCAAATTCTACAAAGAAATAATCTAAGTTATAAAGAATTAATTAAAAGGTTTGAAACCGACCTAAAATGGAATTACATGATTTTCCAAATTTATAAAAATAAGATTTCACTTAATACTGCAGAAATAGAAGATAAAATTCAAATTAAAGTTGAAAGTTTAAAAGATAATTCTGATCAAAGTAAAATCAATCTTATAAAAGAGCAAATTATTAATCAGGAGAAAGAAAAAAAATTAAAAATGTTTTCAAACATGCATTTTTCCAATCTTGAAAGATCAATTCAAATTAAATTTTTATGAAAAGTTTGATTTGTATAATTTCTGGGGAACCTAACAGTATTAATTCTGAAATAATTGGGAAAGTTTTGAAAATGAAAAAAAAATTTAGCAGACAAAATTTTTTCATTATCGGAAATTATAAATTGATTAAAAAACAATTTGAACAACTAAAATATAATATTAAATTAAAGAAAATTACAAAAATTGAAAATAATAATTTTGCAAAAAATAATTTTGTATTAGATGTGCCTCTCGTATTCAAAAACCCATTTAAAGTTCTAATAAAAAACAAAAGATCTTATATAATGAATTGTTTCAAGATTGCAATTGATCTTGCA
>CACFQM010000019.1 GCA_902568425.1 uncultured Pelagibacteraceae bacterium
TAATTAATTACAGAATAACAGGTGTCGGTTCAGATTTGCTCTATGATAAAAGACCGAGCTACATCCATGAGTTCGATACTGGTATTGGAACCTTTAAATTGAATAAATATCTAGGTGGGGGTATAAAATCTTTTAGATTTAATTGTCCTAGTAGAAAAATTGAATCAATTAATGAAAGAACTACATGCAACATGCATCCGCATAATTATTACTTAGAAATTCTAGCAGATCTCGGAATTATCGGTTTTTTGATATTTATAGCATTAGTAATATCGGTTTTTTTAAATGCTTATAAGGTTTTATTGTTTTCAAATAATAAATATATTTTTTCACCCTTCTTATATGTTTTTTTTATGGAAATTTTTCCTATAAAATCCTCGGGAAGTTTTTTTACAACAAATAACTCTACAATTGTATTTTTGAGTTTAGGTATTTTAGCAAGTTTCTTGTCTGAAAAATTTAGTGGCGGTCCCACGGGGAATCGAACCCCGATTAGATGATTGAAAACCATCTGTCCTAACCGTTAGACGATGGGACCGAATTTTTAAATGTCTTATTAACAGAAATATCATCGATAATAAACTCTACATTTTTTTTACCTTTCCATTCATTAAGACTCAATTTACCAAAAATATTAATTTTCTTTCGATTATTGGCTAATAAATAACTTTCTAAATTTGTACTAACTGCGTTAAATGTGACACTTTCCACGGTAGACCCGTCATCACCTGATAAAACTGATTTAATATGCTTTTCGCCTACAATTGACGATCTTAATATTTCCAAATTTTCAATAACAAATTTTGGTTCAGGATTGCCTGATCCAAATGGTGATAATAAATTTATTTCCTGATAAAAATTCTCGTTTAGTGCAGACGGAGATATTATCGAGTCATAAAATACTTCGTTATTTTTTTTTAAATCTTTTTTAAATTTTAAAAAACATTTATTTATAAAATCCTTGAATTCCTCAATTTTTCCCTCTTTAATACTAAATCCGGCTGCCATCTTATGACCACCTCCCTTAATTAAGATATTTTGTTGAACTGCGTTAATTATAAAAGTTCCAATATCAAAGCCATAAACTGACCTTGCAGAAGCTTTGCCAATACCATTTGAGACAGAAATTATTATAATTGGTTTATTAAATTTATCTTTTAATCTAGAGGCAATAATACCAATTATTCCTTCATGCAAATTATGTCCAGATAAAACTGTAACGGGTTCATTTGGGTCAAGTACTATTTTTTTTTCAATTTTATTAAGCATTTCCTTTTCTAGAAACTTTCTCTCATTATTAAAATTTTCGAGTTCAGATGCTATTGTAAAAACCTCCTTGGGATCTTTGCTTAGTAGTAAATTTGCTCCATGAGAACACTTGCCTACTCTTCCTCCAGCATTAATCCTTGGCCCTAAGACATATCCTAAATGATAAGTGCTTAAATTTGTTTCAATACCACATATATTTTTTAAAATTTTCAAACCTGGATTTGAAATTTTATTAATAATTTTTAAACCTTGACTAACAAAAGCTCTGTTTAACCCAACAAGAGGAACTACATCACAAACAGTACCGAGTGAAACTAAATCTAGAAAATCTATAAGGTTAGGTTCTGTAATATGGTTTTTTTCAAACCAATCTAAATCTCTTAACTTTTTATTTAAAGCAATAAGAAACATATAACAAACTCCTGCGGCACAAAGATAATTTAATTTCGAGTTATCATCAAATCTATTAGGATTAACTACTGAAAAAGCTTTTGGAAGTACAATTTCTGACTGATGGTGATCTAGAACAATAACATCAATTTTATTTTCTAATGAATTAATTGTATCGAAAGACATTGTACCACAATCAACTGTAAAAATTAAACTAGAACCTTCTGATATAAGTTTATTAAAACCCCGAAGATTTGGCCCATAACCTTCTTTTTTTCTGTCAGGTATATAAATTGATGAAAATTGTCCTAATTTATTAAAGTAATTTCCTAATAGAGCAGTAGAGGTTGCACCATCAACATCATAATCCCCAAATATACCAATTTTTTCTTTTGATAAAATTGCCTTAATTGTTCTGTTTACACTTTTCTCCATATCTTTAAGAATAAAAGGGTTGGGTAAGAGATTTTTTTATTCTTGGATTTAAAAATAAATTTACTTCTTCAATTTTGATATTTCTAATAGACAATAATTTTGAAATAATTTCACTTAAATTGTAATTATCTTTTAAATGACTTGCTGTTTCATGATTATATTTTTTTATTATCCAATTTTTTCCTGAAACAGAACTTATTTTCATTTCTTAATTATATTTTTAACTTTTTTAGAAATATTCTGACTTTTATGAAGTACAAATGAATTAGCTTCAAAATAAGTACCTTTATCATTAATGCCTTTAAGCATATCACCGTCTGTAATACCGGTAGCACAAAAAATTACATCGCCTTTTGCCATATCCATAATACTATATTTTTTTCTAAAATCAGAAATTCCCAGTGCCTCAGCTCTTTTAATCTCATCCTTATCTTTCAAAACTAATCTAGTCTGCATTTGACCTCCAAGACAATGTAATGCGGCACCAGCTAAAACACCTTCAGGTCCACCTCCGGTTCCTAAATAGATGTCAATAGATGTTGTGGGATCAACTACCGATATCACACCTGTTACGTCGCCATCATCTATAAATTTAATTTTTACATTAAGTGAGTTAAGCGAAGATATAATATTTTTGTGTCTATCTCTTTTTAAAACGCAAGCAGTCAATTGATCTGGATTAACATTTTTAGCCTTGGCTAATAATTTTATATTTTTCTCGACAGAAAAGTCTAAATCAATAAGACTCTCAGGATAGCCACTTCCTATTGCAATTTTTTCCATGTAAGTATCTGGTGCAGACAAAAGACAATTTTTTTCAGCTATTGCCATAACAGAGATTGCGTTAGGTAAATTTTTGGCAACAAAATTTGTTCCTTCTAATGGATCTACAGCTATATCAAGATTTTCTCCAATTCCTGTCCCAACTTTTTCGCCAATATAAAGCATTGGAGCTTCGTCCATTTCGCCCTCGCCTATAACTACTTTGCCTTGAATACTAATTTTATTTAATTCTGAACGCATCTCATCAACAGCGGCTTGATCAGCAGCTATTTTGTCGTTTTTTCCCTTAAATTTTGAGGCACCAAAAGCAGCTCTTTCGCAAACTTTTATGAAATTATTTAATAATTTTGGATTAATCAACTTTAAATCTCTTCAATTCTTATAAATTTTGGACGATTTATTACAAAATTTTTTTTATCTAATTCATCAATACATTTTTTAACATTTTTATTTTTAGCTTTATGAGAAATTATTATTAAAGAAGCATATTTTTTACCCTTAAAAGAGTCTTGAATCAATCTTTTTACTGAAATTTTATTTTTTGACATAATTTTTGTAATTGATGAAAGGACCCCTTTTTTATCAATAACAACTAGTCTGATATAATTAGAAAACCATTGATTTGATATATCTTTAGAATTAATTTTTTTTCTCTTTTTATATGAAACAGAAAAGGGAAACTTTAAATTACCTCTAAGTATTGAACATATATCTGAAACTAAAGCTGAAGTGGTAGGACCAGCTCCAGCACCCTCACCTTGTAAAACAGATTTTCCAATAGGTTCCCCTTCTATAATAACAGCGTTTAAAACACCGTTTACATTACTAAGACGCGAGTCCTTTTTTATTAAACATGGATTTACTCTTTGAATAAGTTTGCCCTCTGAAATTTCACTAAAACCAATGTGTTTTATTTTATAACCTAACATGTTCGCATTTTTAATATCAATCTCGTCAATGAAATTTATTCCCTCCTGATTAATATTATTTTTATTAATAAAGCAATTAAAGGCCAAGGATGATAATATTTGGATTTTAGATCTAACATCGTCACCATTCAAATCTGATTTTGGATTACTTTCAGCATAACCTAGCTTTTTAGCTTTATTTAAAACCTTGCTAAAAGAAATATTCATTTTATCCATATTTGATAAAATAAAATTTGATGTACCATTTAAAATACCATAAATTTTTTTAGTTTTATTCGCTACTAAACCCTCTTTAAGTGTTCTTATTATTGGAATACCACCAGCAACTGCAGCCTCAAATTCAATGTTTACTTTATTTTTTTCTGCTAGTAAGGCGAGTTGATCACCGTATTTTGATATTAAGGATTTGTTAGCAGTGACTACATGTTTTTTTTTTCTTATTGAGTCAAAGACAAGCTTCTTTGCTGGTCCATCTGCTCCACCTATAAGTTCAATGACAATATCAATATCATCAAGTTTAGACACCTCCAAATAACTACGTAACCATTTTTTTTTAGGTATGGATATACCACGCCTTTTTGTTTTATTTTTTGCAGAAACATATTTGATATTGAAGTTGACATTATTTTTTTCAACTATCGATTTTTTATTTTTTGTGAGATGTTTATATAGATTTAAACCAATGTTTCCTAAACCTACAATTGCTAGATTAAAATTTTTTTTTTTAGTCATTCGATTGTTAAATCCGGATATTCTTTTTCATTACCCTTTTTGATAATTATTTCTGCAACATTATCTATATCACATTCTTGTAAATTTTTACAAATTCTCACTAATGTAATTTTAGGTCTATTTTTTCTCTTACTATTCACTGTGCTATTTTCACCCTTTTTTATATTTAGTTTTGATATTCTATTTCTTTTTTTAATTTTATCTCTGATTTGTTTTTCTTGTACATCAACAGAAACTAAATTTTTTTTATCTTCGTTTGACATATTTAACTCGACTAAATCAAAATCTTTATCTTTTTTCGACGATCTTGAAATAGTGTAAATTTCTATAGATATGTTGTTCTCAAAATACTCATTAATTTCCTTATTATTTTTGCACTCATGATCGCCGCATATATAAACTTTTTTGACTTTATTATCGCTTGTTGTAGAACAACTAACTAAAATAAAAAAAAAAATAAGTAAAATTTTCATTCAATACCTAAATTTTCCCTAAAATTATTCATTATATTCATATTTTGAATTGCTTGACCTGCTGCTCCTTTAACCAAATTATCAATAGCTGATAAAATTAGTATTTTCTTTTTTTCTTTTAATTGACAAACAGAAATTTCACAAAAATTTGTATTTAATACATTCTCTGTACCAAGACTTTTGTCGATTGGATAAATTCTTACGAAATAATTTTTTTTATGGAAGTTTTTTAGTTCATTTAATATTTTTTTTATAGTTACACCGGGTTTTAAGTCTAGGTAAATAGATGATAACATTCCTCTAAAAGTTGGAATTAGATGGGGAATAAAAACATAATTTATTTTTGTTTTAGACACTTTATTTAACTCCTGATCTAATTCACTTATGTGTCTATGCTTAAAGGTACCATATGCATGAATTGATGAAAAAATATTTTTATGTTTAAATTTCTTTTTTAGGTTTTTACCAGCACCAGAATATCCAGATTTAGAATCTATTATAATATTCTTATTATTAATTAAATTTTTCTTTAATAAAGGAATTAAAGGTAATTGGATCGACGTAGGATAGCAACCTGGGCAAGCAATTATTTTAAATTTTTTTAATTTGTTCTTTGAAAATTCAGATAAGGCATAAATAGATTTATTAATTAATTTCTTTGCCTTATGTTCTCTACCATAAAACTTTTTATATATAGAGCTATCAGATAATCTGAAATCAGCTGATAGGTCGATTATTTTTAATTTTTTATTAATTAAGGTTTTTGCAATTATCTGGCTTTCCCTGTTGGGTAATGCTGTAAATAAAATATCGATCATATCCCAATCTACAGATTTGAGTTTCGATATCTTAGGTAAATTTTTTTTAATTCTTCTATCAAAATACTGAATTTGTTTTCCAATATTCTTTTGGGCACATAAATACTTAATTTTTACTTTTGGGTGATTTGATAAAAATTTGATCAAATCGAGTCCAACAAAACCTGTAGCTCCAGCTATAACTATATTTAATTTTTTTGCTGACATAAATTGTTTATATCACTTTTAATTTTAATAGTAATGAATGATTTATCTCTTAGAGAATTGGAAACTTCTACGTGCTTTTTTGTGTCCGTATTTTTTTCTCTCAACTTTTCTCGAATCTCTGGTTGTAAATTTGTTTTTCTTTAATGCTTTTTTAAACGTAGGATCAGTTTTTACTAATGCTCTTGAAATTCCATGTATTATTGCACCAGCTTGACCAGATAATCCTCCACCTTTAACATTACATTTAACATCAAACTTATTTATTACATTTGTTTCTTGCAAAGGCATAACTACAATTAATTGATGAACTGGTCTTTTAAAATAATCATTCATGGTTTTTCCGTTTACAAAAATTTTTCCTGTTCCTTTCTTAATCCATACTCTAGCCACGGATTCTTTTCTTCTGCCAGTAGCATAATTACTTTCTTTAAAATCTAATTTTATTTTCCTAATATTCTTATCAATTTGTGTGGTTTCCATTAGATTTTAATATAATTTTTTTTGTTAATTTTAGAAAAGTTTATTTCAACAGGATTTTGAGTTTCATGAGGATGCTTGTCACCATAATACATTTTAAGTTTACTTAATTGTCTTTTTGCCAAAGGACCACTTGGTAACATTCTTTTAACTGCAAATTTTAGAATATCTTGAGATTTATTTTTTTCTGTTAAATTTTTTGGATTAATACTTTTTATACCTCCTGGATAACCCGTATGTTTATAATATTTTTTATTTTCAAATTTTTTGCCTGTAAATTTTAACTTTTCTATATTTGTGACTATAACAAAATCTCCATTGTCTTGATTTGGATTATATTGGGCTTTATTTTTTCCTCTAAGAACTAATGAAATATACGCTGCTAATCTTCCTACTACAAGATCTTTGGCATTTACTAAATACCAATTGTTTTTAATATTTTTTTTTTTAATAAACGGTGTCATTTTAACCTGGCGATAATTACAAGTTATTAATTACTATGTCAATAAAAACTATGTTTTTAATGTGTTATAGTAAAAATAAATTGATGCAAGAAGTAAAAGAATTGTAGAAATTTGATGTAAAGAAGCGATCCAAATATATGCTCCGCTTAAAAGTGTTAAAATTCCAAGAATTATCTGCACAAAAATCATTAACATTAAATACAATGTCGGTTGATACAATTCTTTCTGTTTTCTATAAAAAATAAGAAAACTCATAATTACAACATATATAAAAATTATATATGCTAATTTCCTATGAATAAATTGAACGAATGATGGTTCGCTAAAAACTTGCGGAAAAATTATATCTTTAAAAGTTAAATCATCAGGAAAAAAATAATTATTCATCAAAGGCCAAGATTGATAAATTTTTCCTGCATCTAAGCCTGAAGTAAAAGCTCCAAAAGTAATTTGTAGAAATACCAAAAGTACAAATATTTTTGATAATATATTTTCATTTTTTAAACTAAAGAAAATTTTATTTTTTTGATTTCTAATATTTAAAAAATACCAAAAAATTGCTGAAAATAGAATAAAAGCTAAATTTAAATGTATAGCTAACCTGTAATGACTTACAGTGGTATTTTCTATAAGTCCACTTTTTACCATGTACCAACCTACAGTTCCCTGAACTAATATTAGTAAAAATAGTACAAAAAAATTTACATTATAATTTTTATTTAAGATTTTTTTAAAATATATAAAAATAAAAGGTATAAGAAAAAGTAATCCTAAAATTCTTCCTAAAATTCTATGGATATATTCCCAATAGTATATAATTTTAAATTCATTCAGCGTCATGCTTTGATTAAGAAGATAAAACTGAGGAATCTCTTTATAGAGATTAAATAAATCATTCCATTGATTATTGTTAAGAGGTGGTAGAATACCTTTAACAATATCCCATGTTGTTATTGACAAACCCGAGTCGGTTAACCTGGTTAAACCTCCGACTATTACAATTATAGATATAAAAAATAACAGGCTGATTAACCAATATTTTATTAATTTTGAATATTCTTTTCTTAATATTATATCCATAGTTGTGTTATATAATAAATGTACATTTAATTAATTGCATTTATGTCGCTAAATAAAAATAAAAAAATATTGAAAATAAGAAAAAAGTTGGATGTTTTAGATAACAAGATGCTTAATATCATTAAAATTCGAACTAATCTTGTACATCAAGTACTACGAAATAAGACGAGTAAAAAACAAATTATAGATAAAAAAAGAATAAGTGTAATTTTAAAAAATATTAAAAAAAAATCAATTAAAAAAAAGCTTGATATCAAGCTTACCAGAAGTATTTGGTCTAATATGATTAAAGCATATATTGACTTTGAATATAGAAAATTTAAAAAAAAATAATATTACTTACTATGCGGTGGGAGTTTTTTTTCTATAAAATATTCGTGTTTTCTTGTTTCTGGATTGTATTTTTTTAACTTTAATTTAACCTTGGCTTTTTCACCTTTTGTGGGCTTCTTTACGTAGTAATAAAATGAACTATCTACTTTTTTTTCAGGAACCAATCTTACTTTAACCGATGATTTTTTAGCCATTATTTTTCTTTTTTTATTTTATCTATAATTTTCTTTATTTTTCCAATTTTAGTTTTAAGTGAAAACTTAAAATTTTCCTTATTTACACTAGAAAATAAAGTACCGTCAAGTTTTAATGAGGGATCATTCAAAGCTCTTTTTGCACCATTAATTGTAAATCCTTTGGTTTTGAGTAGTATATAAATTAATTTTATATATTTTATATCTTTATCTGAATAATATCTTCTATTTCCAGGAAGTAATTTGGGTTTTATTTGTTTAAAGTGTTTTTCCCAGAAACGTAGTGTGTGAGTATTTGGTTTCTTGTTCTTTTTATTAACAAGCCCTATTTCCTGAGCAACCTCACTAATTGTTTTATAAACTCTATTATTTTCCATTTAATTTATTTTTTACTATTTTGGATGGTGAAAAAACAACAACTTTCCTCTCACTAATAGTGTGTTTAACTTTAGATTTTGGGTTGATACCAAACCTTGCTTTTTTAAATAGGACTTTAAATGTCCCAAACTTTGATATTTTAAATCTACCATCTTTTTTTAAACCATTTTTTATGATCGAAAAGATATTGTCATAAATTAACTCTATATAATTTGCAGGAAGTCTGTAACGATTTTTAATATTATGGACTATATCATTTTTGCTAATATTATTTCTGCTCATTATTGATATTTTTAATATGACCAAGGTTAAACTTGATTTTGTTGATCATCTGTCCTTTGGCAATTTTATAACAAACGTCTAAAGAATAAGAAAAACCTAACGCATCTGTTGATCCATGACTTTTGACTACGGGTCCTTTCAAACCTAGAAAAATTGCACCGTTATATTTTCTTGGATCTAATTTATTTTTAAATTTTTTAAGTGCAAAATAAGATAAAGCAGATGAAAATTTTGAAAAAATATTCTCAGATAAAGCTTTTTTTAAATTATCCGTTAAAAAATTTGCTGTACCTTCTGCAGTCTTTAAAGCCACATTTCCAGTAAATCCATCAGTTACTATGACATTACAAATTCCATCTGTTATATGGTTTCCCTCTATATATCCATGAAATTTAAAATCCCCCATCTCATCTAATTTCTTAAGTTTTGTATAAGTCCCTTTTAATAACTCGGTTCCTTTGATCTCTTCTGAACCTATGTTTAATAATGCAACTTTGGCTTTTTCATTTGGAAATAAAGATTGATAGAGAGCTGCCCCCATTTCAGAAAAATCTACCAAATTTTTTTCACTACAATTAACGTTTGCACCTAGATCGAGAACTACGTTCATTCCTTTTTTATTTGGCCAAAGTCCAGCTAGTGCTGGTTTGTCAACATCTTCTAAAGTTTTTAATATCATTTTTGACATAACCAACAAGACACCAGTATTTCCTGCGGAAAGTGAAACATCTACA
>CACFQM010000020.1 GCA_902568425.1 uncultured Pelagibacteraceae bacterium
AGAATTAATAAAGAAACAAATTAAGAGTCAATACCAGAATACTTTAGAGACCATAACCAAAAGAAAAATACTTGAACAACTAGATAAGGATCACGATGTTGACTTACCACAAAACTTAGTTGAACAAGAAGTTAAGTTACTTACTCAAAATGTTAAAAAGGATGATCTAGAAAAAAATAAAAAAGAAAATTTAAAACTTGCAAAATCAAGAATTAAAACTGGATTAATTTTGAACGAGATTGGTATAAAAAATAATTTAAAAGTTAATGAAAGTGAAATTCAAGGTGAAATTCAAAAACAACTTAGAAGTATGCCTGGGCAAGAAAAAATGGTTCTTGAGTATTACAAGAATAATCAAAGTGCTGTTGCTTCTCTTAGAGGCGCATTGTATGAGGAAAAAGTTGTTGAATTAATTAAAAATAAAATAAAACTTGAAAAAAAAAATATTAACACGAAAGAAGCTGAAGAGATCTTAAAAAAGATAAGCGAAAATACAAAATCAATAAAGTCCAGTGAGACAAAAAAAGATCCAAAAAAACAAAAAACACCTAAGAAAAAAAAATAAAATAGCAAAAACTTTATCAAAACTGTATAACATTGATTGCAATGATTCGAAAATTTGAAGATGAAATGAATACACTTATACCCATGGTTGTCGAACAGACAAATAAAGGGGAAAGAGCATTTGATATTTATTCCAGACTTTTAAAAGAGAGAATTGTTTTTTTAGTTGGGCCTGTAAATGATAGCGTTGCTTCACTTGTAACCGCTCAGCTTTTATTTTTAGAATCAGAAAATCCAAAAAAAGAAATAAATTTTTATATTAATAGTCCCGGTGGCTTAGTAACTTCAGGTCTAGGTATTTACGACACCATGCAATATATTAAATCACCAGTATCTACGCTGTGCATAGGACAGGCCTCTTCGATGGGTTCTTTTCTATTAGCTGCTGGGGAAAAAGGAAAAAGATTTTCACTTCCTCACTCAAGGATTATGGTTCACCAACCATCTGCTGGCTTTCAAGGCCAAGCAACTGACATACAAATTCATGCAAAAGAAATTTTGTCTCTCAAAGAAAGGTTAAATCAAATTTATTCAAAACATACCGGCAAGTCCGTTAAAGATATTTCTGCAGCCTTGGAAAGAGATAAGTTTATGACAGCTGAAGAAGCCAAAGACTTTGGTCTTATTGACTCCGTTGTTGAAAAAAGAAAATAATACACAATATCTTGGGTTTTGCACAACTTACGCTTGCTAAAGATTCATCTTAGATTTAAAATTAAAACATTGATTCGTTATGTCAGAAAAAAATAATAAAAATATTCTTTACTGTTCTTTTTGTGGAAAAAGTCAACACGAAGTAAAAAAACTTATTGCAGGCCCAACAGTTTTTATCTGTGATGAGTGTGTTGAACTTTGTATGGATATTATCAAAGAAGAGACAAAAAGTTCTTTGTTTAAAGGCGACGAAGGAGTTCCTACTCCAAGAGAAATTTGTAAAGTGTTGGATGATTATGTAATTGGGCAAAATCATGCTAAAGAGGTTTTATCAGTTGCGGTGCACAACCATTACAAAAGATTGAGTCATGAGTCAAAAAATAATAAGGATTTAGAACTATCAAAATCAAATGTTTTATTAGTTGGACCAACAGGTTGTGGTAAAACTTTACTTGCTCAAACGCTAGCGAGAATCTTAGATGTTCCATTTACAATGGCCGATGCAACAACACTTACAGAGGCTGGTTATGTGGGAGAAGATGTTGAAAATATAATTTTAAAACTACTTCAGGCGGCAGATTATAATGTGGAAAAAGCACAAAGAGGTATAGTTTACATTGACGAAGTAGATAAGATAAGTAGAAAATCTGAAAATCCTTCAATAACACGTGATGTTTCTGGTGAAGGTGTTCAGCAAGCTCTATTAAAAATTATGGAGGGAACTGTTGCAAGTGTTCCGCCGCAAGGTGGAAGAAAACACCCTCAGCAAGAGTTTTTACAAGTAGACACCACAAACATACTATTTATTTGTGGCGGAGCATTTGCTGGACTAGATAAAGTAATTGAAGCAAGAGGCAAGGAAACTTCTATAGGTTTTGGAGCTAAAGTTGTGAGTAGAGATGAAAATAAAGTTTCAGATTTAATTAAAAAACTTGAGCCTGAAGATTTGATTAAATATGGTTTGATACCTGAATTTGTTGGTAGAATGCCTATAGTAACTACACTTGAGGATTTAGATGAAAAATCATTAATAAAAATTTTAAAAGAACCAAAAAATTCACTTACAAAGCAATACAAAAGGCTATTTGAATTTGAGAATGTTCAATTAGAATTTAGAGAAGATGCTTTAAGCGAAATCGCAAAAAAAGCTATTAGCAAAAAAACAGGGGCAAGAGGTTTAAGATCTATATTAGAATCAATATTGTTAAAAACAATGTTTTCGCTACCTGATATGGAAAATGTTGGTTCAGTGACTATTGACAAGTCTGTAGTCAAGGGCAAAAGTGAACCTATTATAAGTTACTCCAAAAACAAATCTACATCCGCGGCATAATTTTTCCTTGCAATAACTATTTTAGTTGCCATATTAAGAGTATGACAACGGAGTCTAAAAAACCTTTATTACCCCTTAGAGATATTGTTATATTTCCATCTATAGTCGTACCGTTATTTGTTGGAAGAAAGAAATCTATCAAAGCTTTAGAAGAGGTCATGAAATCAGATAAATCGGTAGTTTTAGTTACTCAAAAAAATTCAGAAGTCGATGACCCGGGTGAAAAAGACATTTATTCATACGGTTGTTTAAGTAAAGTTTTACAATTACTCAAATTACCAGACGGTACAGTTAAAGTTTTAGTTGAGGGTCTAGCAAGAGTAAAAATATTAGAGATAGAGGATGATGCCAAAAAATATCTTAGTTGTAAAACCCAAATTATAGAGGCAGATAAAGAGAACGAGGAACATAAAGTTTTTGCCTCAAACTTAATAAAAAAGTTCGAAAAACTATCTAGCTTAAATAAAAAAGATGTTTCTGATTTCACTAAAGGACTTAAATCTTTAAAAAACGCTCATCAACTTGCAGATAATATTTGTTCAAATTTAAATATTCAAATTTTTGAAAAACAAGCTCTTCTTGAAATGACTGATCTAAAAAAAAGATTGGAAAAAATATATGAATTAATTGAAAAAGAGACAAGTGTGATCAGTATGGAAAAAAGAATTAGAGGAAGAGTTAAAAACCAAATGGAGAAAACTCAAAGAGAATACTATTTAAATGAACAATTAAAAGCTATCCAAAAAGAACTTGGCGAAATTGAAGATGGTAAAGATGAAATATCGAATTTAACTAAGGCAATAGCTAAAGCTAAAATGCCTAAAGAAGCACAAAATAAATGTATGGCTGAACTTAAAAAATTAAAAGGAATGAGTCCGATGTCAGCTGAGGCAACCGTAGTTAGAAACTATCTTGACTGGATGATTGATTTACCATGGGGTAATAAAAGTAAAATTATTTCTGATTTAAATTCAGCGCAAAAAGTTTTAGACCAAGATCACTATGGATTAGCTAAAGTAAAAGAGAGAATTATTGAGTATTTAGCTGTCCAAAAAAGAATAGAAAAACTCAAAGGACCAATACTGTGTTTAGTTGGACCTCCAGGTGTAGGAAAAACTTCACTGGGCAAATCAATTGCAAAAGCTACAGGAAGAAAATTTGTAAGAATTTCTCTAGGAGGTATTAGAGATGAAGCTGAAATAAGAGGTCATAGAAGAACATACATAGGTTCATTACCAGGAAAAATTATTCAAATGATGAAAAAAGCTGGAACTAGTAATCCACTTTTTTTATTAGATGAAATCGATAAAGTTGGTAGTGATTACAGAGGCGACCCGTCCTCAGCTCTACTAGAAGCATTAGATCCTGAACAAAATAAAACTTTTAACGATCACTATTTAGAAGTTGATTATGATTTATCTGACGTACTTTTCGTCACCACTGCAAATACATTAAATATTTTACCCCCACTCTTAGATAGAATGGAAATTATAAGACTTCCTGGTTACACAGAGGACGAAAAAATTAATATTTCCCAGAAATTTTTAATACCTAAACAAAGTGAAGATAACGGGCTTAAGAAAGATGAGTGGGAAATAAGTGAGAACGTTAATAAAAAAATTATAAGAGACTATACTAGAGAGTCCGGCGTAAGAAATTTGGAGAGGGAGATTTCTAAGATTGCAAGAAAAATGGTAAAAAAAATTGACTCTAAAGAAAAAGTCAACAAGAAAATATCTGAAACAGATCTAAGTTCTTTTTTAGGTATTCAAAAGTTTAATTTTGGTGAGATTGAAAAAGAGAATAAAATTGGCGTAGCAACTGGACTTGCATGGACTGAAGTTGGAGGAGAGATTTTAAAAATTGAAGCGGTAAATATGCCAGGGAAAGGAAAGATGCAGATAACAGGTAAACTTGGTGAGGTAATGCAAGAGTCCGTTAAAGCTGCTAAATCTTATGTTAGATCTAAATCTTTGGAGTACGGAATTATCCCTCCATTTTTTGAGAAAAAAGATTTTCATATTCATGTTCCAGAGGGAGCTACACCAAAAGATGGACCTTCAGCTGGTATTGCTATCACAACTTCAATTATATCCTCTATAACAGGAGTGCCCGTAAGCAAAGATGTGGCCATGACCGGCGAGGTTACGCTTAGAGGAAATGTTTTACAAATTGGAGGATTAAAAGAAAAATTATTAGCTGCACACAGAGCAGGAATAAAAACTGTCTTGATACCAAATGAAAATAAAAAAGATCTAACTGAGATACCAGAGATTATTAAAAAAAGTATAAATATAATACCAGTAAGCACAGTCGACGAAGTATTAAAACATGCTCTAACAAAAACTCTAAAACCTGTTAAATGGGCAGAAATTGATCAAGCTTCTGCAAAAAAAGACGAAGTCACTAGTAGACACTAACCTTTAAATATCAATCAATTTAATATAATTATTATCTTGTTATTTATCTTATGAAAAAGAAGATAGTTATAATAGGAGCACTAGGTTACATAGGAACAGAGCTTTGTAAAATCTACTCTGGTGAGAGTTGGCATAATTCTGTAATTGCAATAGACAGTCGTTTTATATCCGAAAGGGTTTCACAACTTAGAGATTGGAATATTGAATTTAATCAAGGTGGTTTGCTTGATAAAAATTTTCTAAAGGAAAATCTTAAAGATGCAGACATTGTTTATCATTTAGCAGGTATTACAGACGTTGCTTATGTAAAAAAAGATTCAAACAAAGAACAAGATGACAAAATCAAAACTACAGCAATTGAGGGAACAAGAAATGTAATAAATTCAATTAATAGTAAATGTAAACTTATTTTTCCCTCTACACATGTCATTTATGAAGGATTAAAAAATACTAAAGAGAATATACATGAGGACGAAATACCATGCCCAATTCTTGCTTATTCTTCGAGTAAAGTTCAAAATGAAAACGAAATAAAATCTTCAAATAAAAACTACATAATACTAAGACTCGGTTCTGTTTATGGATACTCAACTGATACAATGAGGATAAATATAATGCCAAATTTATTTTCTAAAATTGCTTCTCAAAATGGAACTATAAACTTATTTTCTGGGGGCAAACAAATTAAGAGTCTTGTCCCCTTAATTGATGTGGCCAGGTGCATGAAGTTTATGGCAGAAAATCCTAGGCTGAATAAGGAAACTTTTAATTTAACAAAGGAATCTATAACCGTTAAGGAGGTTGCTGAGATTTGTAAAAAAATTAATCCAAAATTATCAATCAAAGTCACCAATGATGAAACTCCAAATTTAGGATATACGCTTTCAAATAAAAAATTAATGCAAACCGGTTTTAAGTTTCTTTATAATTTAGAAGATTCAATTAAAGAAATGATTACAAAATGGTCAAAACAACATTTAAATGAAAATCTTGAATTTATTAAAAGAGGCGAGAAGGAATTTATAGACAAAAGAGGTAAAATAAGTAATTTTGAACTTCCAGAACCTGTAAATTTAATTGGCTACATTGAATCTAAAAAGGGAACAGTAAGAGCAAATCATTTTCATCCCATACAAGAACAAAAAGTGTTACTAGTTAAAGGTCAATTTATAAGCGTATATCAAGATTTATTAAAAAAAGATTCTATCAAAGTTACCCATGTTGTTAATGCAGGCGACCTAATCGTTACTAAGCCAAATGTTGCACACACTATGGTATTTACCGAAGACTCTGTTTTTCTCAATTTAGTTAGGGGAGAGAGGGAGCACAAAAATTATGGAATTACCCATACAATTAAACATACCTTAGTTGAGGAAGATCATAGAAAAATGCTTTTAGATAATTACAAGTTAGAGTGTCGTTGTTGTGGAAGTAAAAAATTAAAAAGAGTTGTTTCTTTAGGCTATCAACCTTTGGCAAATAATCTTTTAAATAAAAAGGATTCTAATTGTGAACTATTTCCTCTAGAGGTGAATGTGTGCGAAAATTGTTTTAACTGTCAACTTTCAATTATTGTTAATCCAAAAAAGATGTTTACTAACTACCTGTATTTATCTTCAACATCAAAATCATTCGTAAAACATTTTGAAACTGCTGCCGAGAAATATATAAAAGAACTTAAACTTTCTAACAAAAATTCATATATTATTGATGTAGGAAGTAATGATGGAGTTGCTTTAAAACCATTTAAAGATAGAAAATACAAAAATATTCTGGGTATAGAACCTGCTAAAAATTTAGCAAAACTAGCTAATACAAATAAAATAAAGACTTTTAATGGTTTTTTAGAAACAAAAAATTTAAGTAAAATTAAGAAAAATGCAGATTTAATTCTAGCTTCAAACGTATTTGCTCATTCCGATAAACTTAAAGAAATGGCAGGTTGTATGTTTAAACTTCTTGGTAAAAAGGGAGTAATAGTAATAGAGGTTCAATATTTACTAAACACTATTAAAGACTTAACTTTCGATAATATATACCATGAACATTATAATTATTGGTCTTTAACATCACTAAAAAATTTCTTCAAAAATTTTGATGCAACAATTTATAAAGCAGAAAAAATAGATACACATGGCGGATCAATCAGAATTTTTATTAAAAAAGGGAAAAATCACAAACCGGATAAAAGTATAATTAATTTATTAAAAGAAGAAGAAAGCTCTGGACTTAAAAGTTATAAAACATATGAAGATTTTGGTAAAAAGGTTAAAGTTATAAGAGAGAATGTAAAAAAGAATATAAGTAACCTTAAATCGAACGGTAAAAAATTAATAGGTTATGGATCACCTGCAAAAGCTACTACAGCTTTAAATTACTATGGAATATCTAAAGAAATAGATTTTATCGTTGAAGATAATAAACTTAAACAAGGTAAATTTGTACCTGGAGTTAAAATACCAATTAACAGCAAGAAGAAAGTTATTAGTAAAAATAATAATATGTTAGTTTTGGCATGGAATTTCTTCAAAGATATAAAAAAAAATAATAAAGATCTCTCAAATAATTTTATTAATATAAAAGACTTAGAAAATTAATTTATTTTTTTAAATATTTCTCTGCTTGCACTATAATATTTTCTGTTGTTTTTGGAATTTCATCCAAGTGTACTTTATTTTCTTTTATTTCATCAACTAGTCTTAATACAGTTTCTTTTTTTTTCTCTGTCATTTTATCTTTATGATTTAAAATAACATTTACAGCATCTAAAATTTCATTAATTTTATATTTATTTTTCATTTAATATTTTATTTTCATAAAGTTTTTTAAAGAAAAGTAAACTATTCGGATTGGCCAAAGCTTGTAAATTATCAATCTTTTCACCATGAATAGCTTTTTTTACTGACAGTTCAACAATTTTTCCACTTTTTGTTCTTGGAATATCAGGCACTTGTATAATTTTATAAGGCACATGCTTTGGTGAGCAATTTCTTTTGATTTTATCTTTTATTAGTGAAATATTTTTTTCGTCTAATTTTTTATTAGTTTTCAATAATACAAAAAGTATTACTTTTACATCGTCCTTAAAATTTTGACCCACTACTAAACTTTCACGAATAAAATCAATATTTTCTACTTGCCTATATATTTCTGCTGTCCCAATCCTTACACCACCAGGATTTAAAGTTGCATCTGATCTTCCTAATATTATAAAACCATTATTTTGTGTTCGCTGTATAAAATCTCCATGGTGCCAAATATTCTTAAATTTAGAAAAATAGGCTTTTTTAAATTTTTTATCTTTTTTATCATTCCAAAACTTAATTGGCATTGTGGGAAAAGGTTTTTTAATAACTAATTCACCCTTTTTGTTTCCAGATACCTTTTTTCCATTTTCATTATAAATATCAACATCTAAACCAAGACTCTCTCCCTGGATCTCTCCAGCATAAACTTTTGAAAATAAATTACCTAATACCAAACAACCAACAACATCAGTTCCACCACTTATAGACGCAAGATGTACATCTTTTTTAATATTTTTGTATACAAACTCAAAACTTTCTTTAACTAAAGGTGATCCTGTAGACGCGATAGTATTCAAATTAGATAAATTCTGGTTTTTAAAATTAAGTTTTTCTTTTTTAAGAAAATCGATATATTTTGCACTAACTCCAAATAAATTTATTTTCTCTTTCGCACAAAATTTAATCAATATATCTTTTGTTGGATAGGTAGGGGACCCATCATATAAATATAAACTCGCACCCGTTGATAAAGCGCCGACTAACCAATTCCACATCATCCACCCGGTAGTTGTGTAATAAAATACTTTGTCATTACTTTTAACATTACAGTGCAAAGAAAATTCTTTATTATGTTCGATTAAAACATTTCCTGCACCGTGCGTTATGCATTTTGGAACACCAGTGGTGCCGCTTGAATAAAGTATATAAAGTGGGTGGTTAAATGGGAATTTCTTAAAACTTTTATCAATTTTTGATTTACCAACAATTAAGTTAAAGTCTTTAAATTTCGAATTCAATTTAGTATCAAATTTATTTCCATATGGAAAAACTATTACTTCTTTGATTGATTTAATTTTTTTTAAAATCTCAGGTATTTTTTTCAAAATATTAATTTTTTTTCCATTATAAAAATAATAATCACATGTAATTAATACTTTTGGTTTTATCTGTGAAAATCGGTCTATGACACCATCAGAACCAAAATCTGGCGAACACGAAGACCATACAAGTCCATTCTTAGAAGATGCTAAAAAAGCAATTATACTCTCTATTGAATTGGGAACATAAGCAGCGATCCTATCATTTTCTTGTATAT
>CACFQM010000021.1 GCA_902568425.1 uncultured Pelagibacteraceae bacterium
CTTGGTGTTTCCTCAATCAATTTTTGATGTTTTCTTTGAACACTACAATCTCTTTCATTAAGGTGAACAGTTCTATTTCTTCCTGACAATACTTGAACTTCAATGTGTCTGGGATTTTTAAAATATTTCTCAATGTAAACCTCATCATTTCCAAAATATTTTTTTGCCTCTAATCGTGCCAAAGAATACATTTCACTTAATTTATTTTCCTCTTCAACTATTTTCATTCCTTTTCCACCACCACCACCAGATGCTTTTATTAAAACTGGATATCCAATTTTTTTACAAATTTCTTTAGCTTGCTTTAAATCTTTAACACCACCATCAGAACCCTCAATAACTGGCAAACCTTTTTCTTTGGCAATTATTTTTGCTTGAATTTTATCACCCATTTTTTTAATTATCTCAGCTTTAGGTCCAATAAACTTAACATTATGTTTTTCAACTATTTCTGCAAATTTATAATTTTCTGATAAAAATCCATATCCTGGGTGAATTGCTTCAGCACCAGTTACGTCAACTGCTGACATGATAGCGGCAGTATTTAAATAACTATTCTGAGGTTGATGAGAACCAATACAAACGCTCTCATCAGCAAGTCTTACATGCATAGAGTCGGCATCTACATCTGAATGAACAGCTACAGTTCCAATACCCCATTCTTTACAAGCTCTAATTACTCTGACAGCAATCTCACCTCTATTTGCTATTAAAACTTTTTTGAACATTTGTTATTTTAAAAGGACTAAAGTTTGACCAAATTCAACTGCTTCACCGTCTTGTACCAATACTTTCTTAACTATTCCATCCGATGTAGACGGAACATGATTCATCGTTTTCATTGCTTCAACAATCATTACAGTTTGACCTTTTTTTATCTGATTTCCAACTTCAACAAATTTTTTACCTCCCGGCTCAGGTGCTAAATAGGCAGTTCCAATAATAGGAGAAGTTATTTTTGTACCTGACTCTTCTTTTTTTGGAGCAATATTTGGTTTATGTGCGGTAATATTTGTTATTCCAGAGATGTTTTTTGCTACCTTGACTTTTTTTGTACCATCTTGATATTCGATTTCTGATAAATTAAATTCATCTAAATAATCTTTAAGTTCTTTTATTAACTTTTTATCAATTTTCATTATTTAAAATTTTTTTAATTCCATCAATTGCCATTAAGTACCCACTAACTCCTAATCCACAAATAATTCCATCAGCGGCTTTACTTATCAATGATTTATGCCTGAATTCTTCTCTTTTGTAAATATTAGTTATGTGTAATTCTATTGTTGGTATTTTAACAGCCAGCAGAGCATCAAGAATAGCAACCGATGTATGAGTATATCCGCCAGCATTTATAACAATTCCATCATACTTTTTTTTAGCATCTTGTATAATATTTACTATTTCACCTTCAACGTTAGACTGTTCAAATTTGATTATTATTCCTGTCTTTTTTGCATGAGACTCACATTTATTCCTTATGTCCTCAAGCGTAGATTGACCGTACTTTTCTTTTTCTCTTGTTCCAAGTAAGTTAAGATTAGGACCATTAATAACAAGAATTTTATGACTCATTTTGATATAATAAAAAAGTAAAATATCTCAATTATGGCAAAAATACAATTAAATGGAAAAAAATTAAAAATTAATGAGAATATAAGCGTCAAAGATCTTTTGAAAAAGTATAAATTAAAAGAAAAACAGATCGCAATTGAGTTAAATGGCACGATTTTACCTAAGCAAAATTATAAAAAGAAAATAAAGAATAGAGATAAAATTGAAATTGTTCATTTTATTGGAGGCGGTTAGTGAATAAAGATTATTTAAAAATAGGAAAATATAAACTTAATTCTCGCTTAATTGTAGGAACTGGAAAATATAAAAGTTTTAAAGAAACCGCTGATGCTATTAAGGCCTCAGGAGCTGATATGGTAACTGTTGCTGTGAGAAGAGTAAATATTTTAGACAAAAAAAAACCAGTCTTAATGGATTTTTTAGATCCAAAAAAAATTATATATTTACCTAACACAGCGGGATGTTTTACATCTGAGGATGCGCTAAGGACTTTAAGACTAGCTAGAGAAATGGGCGGATGGAAACTTGTAAAACTTGAGGTTCTTGGTGACAAAAAAACTCTTTACCCAGATATGATAGAAACTGTGAAATCAACTGACGTACTTGTCAAAGAGGGATTTGAAGTTATGGTTTATTGTTCAGATGATCCTATAATGGCAAAAAAATTAGAAGATGTTGGCGCGACAGCAATCATGCCTCTAGCCTCACCTATAGGATCTGGAAGAGGTATTAGAAATAAATTAAATCTTTCGATAATAAAAAACAATTCCAAGGTTCCAGTTATAGTCGATGCAGGTATAGGAATTGCGTCCGACGCATCAATTGCGATGGAGTTAGGATGTGATGGAGTGTTAATTAATACTGCAATTGCTAAAGCTAAAAATCCAATTTTAATGGCCGAGTCAATGAAAAATGCGGTTCTTGCAGGAAGACAATCCTATTTGGCTGGTAGAATAGCATTACAAAAATACGGATCTGCTAGCAGTCCAAAAAAAGGATTAATTTGATTTTCTTCTTTTTTTTCTAACCCACAAAATTCTTCCAACAGCCTGTTTCTTTTTCTTTTCATTTGCTGATGGTAAAGCTTTAATTTTATTATCTTTTTTTCCATTTAAATCTTTTAAATTTTTGAAACTTTCGATTTTTTCAATTATTTTTTTATTTTTGTTTAAAAGATGTATCCTGTATTCTGGAATAATTAAGTTATTATCGGCCATTATATTAATTTTAAACTTATATTTTTTTTCAAAGAAGGATAATTCTTTTTTTAATTCCGAATTTAGATATATTGCTACTTTATCTGGCACATAAGCCATAGCAATTTTTGTCTTCTTAGAAAAAGCCAACATTTCAATTTTTTTAATAATTTTAAGACCAAAAGACTCTAATGAAAGATTAGTTTCCCACTTAATAAAACTTTCTCTTAATCTTTGACGAGTCATTTCCATCAAGCCAAAATTACTAATTCGTCCGGTTTGGATTCTTGCTCTATCGGTCTTTAATTTTTCTCTTATTTTTCTTTCTACAATTCTTCTATTATGGTAATTGAGCATATCAATAAAATCTATAACGATCAGACCAGATAAATCTCTAATTTTAACTTGTCTTGCTACTTCTTCCGCTGCTTCTACATTCGTATTTAATGCAGTTTTTTCAATATTTAACTCCTTTGTTGATTGACCTGAGTTTACATCAATTGCAACTAAAGCCTCAGTTGGATTTATGACAAGGTATCCTCCTGATTTTAATCTTACAACAGGTTCAAATATTTTATTTAAGTCTTTTTCAATATTCTCACTATGGAAAAGAGGAATTTTTCCTTTATATTTTTTAACCATTTTTGAATTTCTAGGCATGAGTTGTTTCATAAATAGCTTTGCTTTTTGGTAGCCCTCGTTTCCTTCTACATGAACAAATTTTGTATCGTTATCATAAATATCTCTGAGTGCTCTTTTAATAACATCCCCCTCCTCATGAATTAAAATAGGTGCTGTAGACTCAACAGCTTTTTCCTTAATCGACTCCCATATTCCTATTGTATTTTGTAAGTCATTTTGAATTTCTTTTTTGGTTTTTCTTGATCCAGCTGTTCTGACAATTAAACCCATGCTTTTTGGAATTTCAATTTCCCTAAGCATTTTTCTTATTTGATTTCTATCATCATGATTAATAATTTTTCTTGAAATTCCACCGCCTTTTGCAGTATTTGGCATCAAAACTATATATTTACCTGCTAAAGAAATAAATGTAGTTAATGCAGCGCCTTTTTGACCTCTCTCTTCTTTATTTACTTGGATCAGAATTACTTGCCCAGGCCTGATTACCTCCTGAATTCTATACTTTCTTACTCCGTACCTATTTTTAAGTTTTTCTCTTGTTTTTTCAATATTTTCAGTACTTGTTATTTTATTCTCTTGATTAATATTACTTGAAGAATTTACATTTATTTCTTCCTCTGATGTGTTTTTAACTTTTGCCTCTGTATCTTGACTTTCTTCCTTAAGATCTTCTCTAATTTTTTCTTCAGCTTTTTTTAAAACTTCTTTATCCTCAGTTGGAATTTGATAGTAATCTGACTGAATATCGTTAAAGGCTAAAAAACCATGTCTTTCTCTACCATAGTTTACAAACGCGGCCTGAAGGGATGGCTCAACCCTACTAATTTTTCCTAAATAGATATTACTCTTTTGATTTAAACTATTTTTGTTTTCATACTCATATTCTTCGATATGAGATTTTGATTTAAGCACAACTCTAGTTTCTTCTGGATGCGAAGCATCGATATATAAATTCTTTTCCATAGTAAATTAAATCCGTTCATAAAATTGTTTGAAATTTTTTTATTCATTTTTTTGTTATACAACAATCTTTAATATACATTTTTTTGAGGAAAAATACAGTTTTTCTATAATTAAATATGCCTTAAGATAGCCTAAATTAAGGAGATATTATAAACATTTAAATCATGAAAAAAACACTTAATCATTTAACTAAAATTATTACAGCATTTTTTCTATTTACTATTTTCATGATTTTTTCAGCATTTTGGTATTTTTCATCCGGATTACCAGACTACAAAAAATTAGCAAATTACGAACCCCCTGTTTCTAGTCGTGTATATGGAGACTCAGGAGAGCTTATAGCAGAATATGCAATTCAAAAAAGGCTTTTTATACCAATAGAGTCCATTCCTGACGTAGTAATAAATTCTTTTTTATCTGCTGAGGATAAAAATTTTTTCGCACATCCAGGCGTTGATGCGAAAGGTATTACACGAGCGTTAATTAAAAATATTGAAAATATTATACAGGGAAAAAGACTAGAGGGGGCCTCAACTATCACTCAGCAAGTCGCTAAGAATTTCCTATTAACTAGCGAAGTTTCATTGAGAAGGAAAATAAAAGAAGCAATTTTGGCCTTCAGAATTGAGAAGTCATATTCAAAAAAAAGAATATTAGAACTTTACTTAAATGAAATTTATTTAGGACAAGGCACCTACGGAGTAGCATCCGCAAGTCTTGAATATTTCGATAAATCAGTAAAAGAATTAAATTATAAAGAAGCCGCCCTTTTAGCAGCACTTCCAAAGGCTCCAAGTAAGTACAATCCCTATAAAAATAAAAAATTGGCAAAAATAAGAAGAAATTTAGTTTTAAAAAATCTTGAAGAAAATGGTTACATATCAAATAAGGAATTAAAAATATTTAAAAAAAGTGATATTAGTCTTAAAAAAAAGAAAGTTATTCTGGTAAAAGAAGCGCAATCATACACAGAAGAGATTAGAAGAATAATAAGCACAGAATACGGTTTCGAAAAGGTATATTCTGAAGGATTATCAATTAGTACACCCTTAAACGGAAAATATCAGGTAGCTGCTTTAGAAGCCTTAAGATCTGGAATTGAGTCCTATGACAGGCGGAGAGGGTGGAGGGGTCCTATCACAAACAAAAATATTAATCAAAATTGGCAAAAAAAAATTAAAAATATAAAGATAGATAAGACATTAAATTGGGAAATTGCTGAAGTGAAAAATGTAGAAAATGAGTTTTCTGAAATAAGGATTTTAGATAATAACTTAAATGGAAAAATTCTTTTTAATGGGTTGAAATGGACTGGAAAACAAAATTTTAATGAATTGTTGAAACAAGGGGATTTAATTTTTGTTAAATTAAAATCAAATAACATTTGGTCATTGAAGCAACTTCCAAAAGTAAATGGAGGAATAGTTGTAATGGATCCTTTTAACGGAAAAGTAAAAGCTTTAGTTGGAGGTTATAGTTATACATCAAGTGAGTTTAATAGGGCTACACAGGCTAAAAGACAACCAGGATCTGCTTTCAAACCAATTGTATATGCAGCGGCTCTAGAACATGGGTTTTTACCTAATTCATTAATATTAGATGCACCTTTTATAAGTAAACAGGGTGAAGGTTTAAAAAAATGGAAACCACAAAACTATGGAAAAAAATTTTATGGGCCATCTACACTTAGAATGGGTGTAGAAAAGTCTAGAAATTTAATGACAGTAAGAGTTGCTCAAAAATTAGGTTTTGAGAAAATTTCTAAAATTTCTAGAGATTTGGGTGTTTATGATAACGTACCAGAACTTTTGTCTGTATCTCTAGGTTCTAATGAGACTACTCTTTTAAAAATAACAAATGCTTATTGTACTTTTGTAAATGGTGGAAAAAAAATAAGTCCTCATTTAATTACACGTATTCAAGATAGAAGAGGTAAAACTATTTTTAATTTTGATAAAAGAAAGTGCGTTGGTTGTGAAATATTAAAATTTGATGAAGAATTCGTACCAAATATTATAGAGGAAAATAAACAAGTTATTTCTGCAGAAACGGCTTACCAAATGACTTCAATTCTTGAAGGTGTAGTTAAAAGAGGGACAGGTAAAAAATTAAAACCCTTGAATGTTCCGATTGCTGGTAAAACCGGAACTACAAATAATAACTATGATGCATGGTTCATTGGTTTTACATCAGACTTAGCGATAGGAGTATATATTGGATACGATGAGCCAAAAAGTTTAGGAAAATTTGAAACTGGATCAAAAGCAGCTTTACCGATTTTTAAAGATTTCATTGAGAGAGCAGTTTATAAAGAAGACATGAAACCTTTTAAAACTCCTCAAGATATTTATTTTTTCCCAGTCAATTATAAAAATGGTAAAAACACCAATTTTGGTGATAAAAAAGCAATCATCGAAGCTTTCAAAGAAAAAACAATAGAAGAAATTAATTCAAAAAATTTAAGTATTGGGCAAAACTATGATAAATTTACTAAATTTAGGAGATTCTATTAATGAGTGATTTTGATAAAAAAATGAATTTGTCTGAAAAGTCTCTAAAAAATATTAGGGGGTATCTTTGATAAAAAAAGCGTTGAAGACAGGATTAGTATTCTAGATCAAGAGATAGCAAAAAAAGATTTTTGGAAAGACACAAACAAATCGAAGAAAATAACAAAAGAAAAAAATTTTCTCGATGGAATTTTAAATTTTTATAAAAATACAATAAACGAATTAAACAATCTAAAGGATTTAAATAAACTTGCCTTAGAGGAAGAAAATTTAGAAATACTAAACGATTGCGAAAAAAAAATTTCAAATACTCTTAAGGAAATTAAAACGTATGAGACAAAATGTTTCCTATCTGGAGAAAATGATAATTTAGATATTTACATTGAGATTCATGCCGGTGCCGGTGGAACAGAAAGCCAAGATTGGGCCGATATGTTAAGAAGAATGTATCTAAAATGGTTTGATAAAAAGGGTTTTGGTTATCAAATGATTAGTGAGCACAAGGGAGAAGAGGCTGGCATCAAATCTTCTACGCTTAAAGTTAACGGAGAAAATTTATATGGCATGATGAAAAAAGAGTCAGGCGTACATCGTTTAGTAAGAATATCTCCATTTGACTCAGGTGCTAGAAGGCACACAAGTTTCGCAAGTATATGGGTTTACCCGTCTGTAGATGATTCAATCGACATTGTTATTGATGAAAAAGATTTAAGAGTTGATACATACCGATCAAGTGGAGCTGGCGGACAACATGTAAATACAACAGACAGCGCAGTAAGAATTACTCACTTACCAACTAAAATTGTTGTTCAATGTCAAAACGAAAGATCACAACACAAAAATAAGGAAACATGTTTCAAAATGCTAAAGGCAAGACTTTACGAGCACGAATTGCAAAAAAGAGAAGAAAAAAGTCAAAGTCAAATAGATTCAAAAACAGAAATTGGTTGGGGACATCAAATTAGATCATATGTTTTACAACCTTACAGGTTGGTA
>CACFQM010000022.1 GCA_902568425.1 uncultured Pelagibacteraceae bacterium
TATTACTCGTTAAATATTTAAGAGGTTTACCTCTTGTTAAATTTAAAGCCATTTTGGAGTTTACTATAACTTTATAAAAATCTTCAGCCCATACAGGTTCTCTATTATTATATCCATATATGTCAAAAATTATATTGGGACATTCCGTAATTAGGTCAGTAATAAAATTATGTCTTTCATCCTGTTTATCCCTTTTTAATTTACCTCTATTGACCCCATGACTCATTGAGAAAAAAACATCGTTTATTTGATTATTGTTTTCATAAATCTTTAATTTTTCAATATTTTTGTCTACTGGAATTGGAAGATAATGAAAGTTTTTTTTCTTTCTCAAAAAATCCAATGTAGACGGATGCGTTGTAATGAAATTTGAGGTCACAAAACTATCATATTTTAGTAATTTTTTTCTGTTAGACTCGAAATCAGGGCCTGTATCAGCGAGATGATCCTCAAACCATTGAGAGATTATAGTTTTTTTACTCAAATCCTTAATTCTTTCCAAAGTATCACTTTCGATATCGTAGGAATGACCTAATAAAATTAAATCAGGTTTATAATTTTTGGCTGTTTCATATATCATTGTATTAAGATAACTTGTGCCCTTAAAATCTCTTAATGATTTGTTGAATTTTCCGACATCCCTATCACTCAAATTAATTACATCGTGACCATTTCTTATAAAACCATTAGCTAATTTTTTTGCAATTGAAATGTAGT
Organism: uncultured Pelagibacteraceae bacterium; assembly: GCA_902568425.1. Classification (GTDB taxonomy): domain Bacteria; phylum Pseudomonadota; class Alphaproteobacteria; order Pelagibacterales; family Pelagibacteraceae; genus Anoxypelagibacter. The sequence continues at coordinate 718 of CACFQM010000022.1, forward strand.
ATAGCCTATTAAACTGACGATTACCAAAATTTGAAATATTTAATATTTTTAAATTCGATATATTTCGATTAAAAAATATATTTTTTTCATTAATTATTTCTTCACGTAAATCATCAAATATTTTTGTATTTTTTTTTTATATCATGAAAGACATAATGAATTGATTTTTTTTGTAGATCTTCTCTAAGTTTTTTATTTACAATTAGTTGTTTTATTTTTTTATATATTTCATTTTGATTGATTTTGTTTAGATACAAACCGTAAGGAATAGTCTCTGGCAGACCTCCCTTTTTTGAAAGTATTGTAGCACAGCCTCTAGATGCTGCTTCTAACGATGTACGCCCAAATGGTTCTTCCCAATGTGATGGAACAACAGAAATACTGGATTTTTTATAAATTTGTAAAGTTTCATCGTGAGTAATCCATCCTAAATGAATTAATCTATCATGTTTAAAGTTGTATTTTTCTCTGGGCTCATCTCCAATAACTATACTTTTCCAATCTTTATATTTTTTTAATATTCTAATAATTGCACGTCCAAATGTGTCATATCCTTTAGAATGATTTAATTTGCCAACAAAAGTAATAATTTTTTCCTTTTTTGGCATTTTAGAAATTTTATTAATAGCTGGATATAAAACTTGTGTTTTTTCATGATTTTTAATGTCCAAACCCTCAAAGAATTTTTCTTTAACCCAATTACTAACAAATGTAATTTTGCTACATAATTTTATAAGATGTTTTCTCTCTTTTGGTGTTACGGCACCTCGTAGTGTTTGAGGATTATTGTGAATTACTAATATATACTTTTGATTAGGTAAATTCTTTTCAATATGAAGAATGTAAGAAGGTCTATTATGAATTTCAATAAGTGAAAATTTTTTTCTATTTAATACATCGATGAACTTATTAACATATTTTAGGTTTTTACTTTGAACCCCAAAATTTGAAAATTTTAAATTGACATATTTAAAATTGTCAAAAGTTTTACTTACGTTTGATGTATAGCCAAAAATGGTTGTGTTTTTTTTTAAGCTTACTTTCTTTTGAAAAGTCTTTAACCCAAATAGAAGCTGACCCAGCATTATCTTTGATGAATTGATCTTTGTAAGGTAACAAAACAGCAATATTATTCTGCATTGAAATTAATATCCCTTGGCTTCCTTTTTATCTATTTTTTTAAATTTACTTACAGCTTCTTTTGCACCACCAGACATAAACCTCTGATCTGAACCAACTGTTACTAATTGAAAACCTTTATTTATCATTTTCTGGGCGTATTCAGCCTTCATATTGTGAATTCCCGCAATTATATTATTTTTTTTTGCATGTTCTAGTATTTTCATAATTGTATCATAAACCTTGTCACCCTCTGGTTTATCAAAACTTGGTTCCTCACCAATAGCTAAGCTTAGATCAGCGGGTCCAATATAAATTCCATTAAGACCAGGTGTGGTCATTATAGAATCCAGGTTTTCCAATGCTTCTTTTGTCTCAATCATAGCAAATTTTAATAACTCATCATTAGCGTATTTACCGTAATCCGCACCACCATACAAAAGACCTCTTATTGGTCCAAAGCTTCTATAACCTTTTGGTGGATATAGACAGGCTTTAACAAAATTTTCAGCTTCTTTTCTGTTACTTACCATTGGACATATAACTCCATAAGATCCTGCATCTAATATTTTCATAATTTGTCCAGGTTCATTCCAATTTACCCTTGCCATTGGAACAACGTCAGTTGTTGAAATTGCTTGAAGCATTTGTAATGCATTTGGATAGTCTACAACACCGTGCTGCATATCAATGGTTAAAGAATCCCATCCTTGATTTGCCATCACTTCAGCAGAAAATGAATTTGGTATTTGAAGCCAACCGTTTATTACAGCTTTACCCTCGGAAAAAATTTTTTTAAGCTTATTTTTTCTCATTAACTAACCAGATAGGCCTAGGTGAGTATATTTGATATTTAAATAATCTTTTATCCCAACCGAACCGCCTTCTCGACCATATCCCGTTTGCTTGATACCACCGAATGGTGTTTCTGCAGTTGCTACTACCGGAGTATTAACTGCAACAACCCCTGTTTCTAATTGTTCTGAAGCTTTAAATGCTTTTTTCCATTGAATTTGTACAAATATATCCTGCTAGGCCACAATCATGATTGTTTGCTCTTTTAATAACTTCATCAAAATCTTTAAAAGTAGTAATAGCTGTTATCGGACCAAAAGGTTCTTCTGTCATTACTGTAAAATTATCTTTGATACCATCAATTATAGTGGGTTCATAAAAATATCCTTTATTAAAACCAGATGGCCTTTTACCACCATATAGTACTTTGCCACCTTCTTTTTTTGTCTTTTCAACTAATTTTTCAATTTCTTCTAATCTTTTTTAGTTGTAATAGGTCCAAGATGAACACCTTCTTTCATTCCGTCACCTAATTTAAGTTTTTTTGTTTTTTCAATAAAAGTTTTTGCAAATTCATTTTTTTTACTTTCATGTATATAAAATCTACTTGGTGAAATACAAACCTGTCCATTATTTCTATATTTTGATGTAATTGCCATATCAGTAACTTTTTCGATATTTGAATCTTCGAACACTATAAAAGGAGCATGCCCGCTAAGTTCCATTGTAACTCTTTGAACTTTATCAGCTGCTTTTTTTAATATTAATTTTCCTACTCTAGTAGATCCTGTGATTGAAACTTTTTTAATAATATTTGATGAAATTAATTCATTAGACACCTCTTCTGGATCTCCGGATAAAAGATTAACAACTCCTGGAGGAATACCAGCGTCATTAATTATATTCATTAGTTCCATAACAGCACCAGGTGTTATTACGTCAGGTTTTACAATAACAGAACAGCCCGCAGCTAATGCTGTTGAAATTTTTCGAGAAGCTAAAATAATTGGAAAGTTCCATGGGATTAAAGCGGCAACAACTCCCACTGGTTGGTAATTGACCTGAACTCTAGTATTTTCAAATCTACTTTCAACGGTTTGACCGAATATTCTTTTAGTTTCTTCAGAATTCCATTCAAAAATATCTGCTCCGCCCCCTACTTCACCCTCACCTTCAACTAATGGTTTTCCAACCTCAAGAGCTAACCACTTTGCAAGTTCTTTTTTTCTTTCTCGCATGAGGTCTGCAATTTTTCTAATTTTATTTGATCTCTGCCATGGCGGAGTTTTCTTCCAAACTTTAAAGCCTTCTTCAGCTGATTTTAATGCTTTTGTAACATCTACTTTTGTAGCTTTTGATGCTTTTCCAATTACGTCCTCTGTAGCTGGATTTATGACATCGTAAGTTTCATTTTTTTCAGAAGGCTGCCATTTACCGTGTATGAATTGACCAAATTTTGAATACATTTTTAAATTTTTATTGCTTAAAACTACAATATTTCTTAGGGTTCACTTTAATTAATTTATGAAAAAAATTCAACTAACTTGTGCACATGCTATTGTTAAATATCTAATATCACAGAAAATATTAGTTGATGGTAAAAAATTACCCCTGTTTGCAGGTGCATTTGGAATTTTTGGTCATGGAAATGTAGCTTGTTTAGGACAGGCTCTAGAAGAAAATAAAAAAGAACTTCCTACTTGGAGAGGCCATCATGAACAGAATATGGCTTTAACAGGTATTGCTTTTTCAAGAGCTAAAAGAAGAAAACAAATTTTTGTAGCAACAAGTTCTGTTGGTCCGGGTTCAACAAACATGCTTACAGCTGCAGCAGTTGCTATGAGTAATCGATTGCCTATGCTTTTTTTACCAGGAGATACTTACGCTAACAGAATGCCTGACCCTGTATTACAACAAGTTGAACATTTTAATAATCCAAACATAACACAAAATGATGCTTTCAAATATGTAACTCGATACTTTGATAGAATCACTAGACCAGAGCAAATACTTCAAACATTTCCACAAGCTATTCAAACAATGATTGATCCCGCGGATTGTGGACCTGCGTGTATTTCTTTGTCTCAAGATGTTCAGGGCGAAACTTTTGATTATCCAGAAGAATTTTTTAATGAGAAGATTCATACAATTAGAAGACCAAGACCTGATGATTATCAAATTAAACAAGCAACTGATTTAATTAAAAAATCAAAAAAATCCAATAATTATTTCAGGAGGTGGGATTTTTTATTCTGATGCAATGAAAGAATTAAGTCAATTTGCAAAGAAACATAATATTCCTACAGCACAAACTGTAATGGGGTATTCAACTATGAAAAAAGATGATCCATACTTTTTAGGTGCTATTGGCGGATTTGGCGGAAAAGCTCCAAACGATTTTATGAAAAAAACAGATTTAGCTATTGCTATTGGAACAAAATTGGCTGATTTCACGACTGGATCGTGGACAAATTTTGAAAATCCAAATTTTAAATTAGTTTCAATAAATGTATCGAGATTTGATGCTAATAAGCATATGGCTCAATCTATTGTTGGTGATGCGAAAGTTTGTATTCAAGATTTAACTGTTGCTTTAGGAAGTTGGAGAGCATCGGATGAATGGTATAAAAAATCAAGAAGTGCTGTTAAATCTTGGAATAATTACCTTGATAAAGAAAGTGGTCCTACAAATCAAAAATTACCATCTTATGCGCATGTTGCAGGAGCAGTTTATAGAAAATCAGATCCATCTGATATTGCTGTCACTGCAGCAGGAGGATTAGTTGGAGAGGTCTTGCAGGTTTGGAGGCCTCGAGAATTAAATACTCATGAAACTGAATGGGGTTTTAGCTGTATGAGTTATGAAATCTCTGGAGCCTTAGGTATAAAAATGGCAAATCCAAAAAAAGAAGTTATAGCTTTTGTTGGTGATGGATCATACCTACTCTACAATTCAGATATTTATAGTTCAGTTTTGACAAATCATAAATTAATTATAGTTGTTTGCGATAATGGAGGCCATGCTGTTATTAATAGATTACAACTTTACAAAGGTGGCAAAGAATTTAATTGCCTTTTTGAAAGTTCTAAAGTTCAAAACATTAAAAAAATAGATTTTGCTAAACACGCCGAAAGTTTAGGTGCAAAAGAAGCTGTAAGTAAATTTAAAAAAATAGATAAAAAGGAAGCCAAGGGATATTAATTTCAATGCAGAATAATATTGCTGTTTTGTTACCTTACAAAGATCAATTCATCAAAGATAATGCTGGGTCAGCTTCTATTTGGGTTAAAGACTTTTCAAAAGAAAGTAAGCTTAAAAAAAAACACAACCATTTTTGGCTATACATCAAACGTAAGTAAAACTTTTGACAATTTTAAATATGTCAATTTAAAATTTTCAAATTTTGGGGTTCAAAGTAAAAACCTAAAATATGTTAATAAGTTCATCGATGTATTAAATAGAAAAAAATTTTCACTTATTGAAATTCATAATAGACCTTCTTACATTCTTCATATTGAAAAGAATTTACCTAATCAAAAGTATATATTAGTAATTCACAATAATCCTCAAACACTACGAGGTGCCGTAACACCAAAAGAGAGAAAACATCTTATAAAATTATGTAGCAAAATTACATTTGTTAGTAATTGGGTTAAAGAAAAATTCTTTGAGGGTTTGGACATTAAAAATCATGAAAAAACACAAGTTTTATATCCAGCTATTAATAAAATTTCTAAAATGCCAAAAAAGGAAAAAATTATTACTTTTGTTGGCAAATTAAATCATTCTAAAGGATATGACACATTTGGACGTGCAATTATTAGAATATTAAAAAAATATAAAGATTGGAAAAGTATAGTTATTGGAGATGAGCCCAGAGAAAAATACAACTTTAAACATGATAGATTAATTCATTTAGGATGGATTACTCACGATGAAACTTTACAAATTTATAAAAAATCCAGTATTTCTGTTGTTCCATCACATTGGGAAGAACCATTTGGGCGTACATCGTTAGAAGCAGCATCTAGAGGCTGTGCTACAATACTTTCAAAAAAGGGAGGTCTGCCAGAGACTATTCCTTACGGTTTGTATCTAAACAAAATCAATCAAAATGAAATATATAAAAAAATAAAACAACTAATTGTAAATAAAAAACTTAGAGAAGATCTACAAAAAAAATCAATTCATTATGTCTTTCATGATATAAAAAAAAAATACAAAAATATTTGATGATTTACGTGAAGAAATAATTAATGAAAAAAATATATTTTTTAATCGAAATATATCGAATTTAAAAATATTAAATATTTCAAATTTTGGTAATCGTCAGTTTAATAGGCTATACTACATTTCAATTGCAAAAAAATTAGCTAATGGTTTTATAAGAAATGGTCACGATGTAATTAATTTGAGTGATAGGGATGTCGGAAAATTCAACAAATCATTAAGAGATTTTAAGGGCACAAGTTATCTTAATACAATGATATATGAAACAGCCAAAAATTATAAACCTGATTTAATTTTATTAGGTCATTCCTACGATATCGAAAGTGATACTTTGGAAAGAATTAAGGATTTGAGTAAAAAAACTATAATCTCTCAATGGTTTGAGGATCATCTCGCTGATACAGGCCCTGATTTCGAGTCTAACAGAAAAAAATTACTAAAATATGATAGTTTTGTGACCTCAAATTTCATTACAACGCATCCGTCTACATTGGATTTTTTGAGAAAGAAAAAAAACTTTCATTATCTTCCAATTCCAGTAGACAAAAATATTGAAAAATTAAAGATTTATGAAAACAATAATCAAATAAACGATGTTTTTTTCTCAATGAGTCATGGGGTCAATAGAGGTAAATTAAAAAGGGATAAACAGGATGAAAGACATAATTTTATTACTGACCTAATTACGGAATGTCCCAATATAATTTTTGACATATATGGATATAATAATAGAGAACCTGTATGGGCTGAAGATTTTTATAAAGTTATAGTAAACTCCAAAATGGCTTTAAATTTAACAAGAGGTAAACCTCTTAAATATTTAACGAGTAATA
>CACFQM010000023.1 GCA_902568425.1 uncultured Pelagibacteraceae bacterium
ACAAAGGTAAAAAACTTTACGAAGGAAAAGCCAAAATAATTTACGAAACTAAAGAAAAAGGCTTAGCTATACAACATTTCAAAGATGATGCTACAGCTTTTAATAATAAAAAAAAAGCTACAGTTGAAGGCAAGGGTGTATTAAACAATCGAATATCAGAGCATATTTTAAATAATTTAAATCAAGTCGGTATTAAAAATCATTTGGTAAAAAGACTTAATATGCGAGAGCAACTTATAAAGCTTGTTGAGATCATACCTATAGAAGTTATCGTAAGAAATATCGCTACTGGGTCTCTTACTAAAAGATTGGGTGTTACTGATGGAACCGTTCTTGAAAAACCTTTAATTGAATTTTGTTATAAAAAAGATGAGCTTGACGATCCTCTTATTGCAAAAGAGCATATATTTGCATTTAATTGGGCAACTGAAGAGGAAATAAAAATAATTGAGGAAATGACTTTTAGAATTAACGATTTCATGTCGGGTATGTTTCGAGGTATAGGTATTAAACTTGTAGACTTTAAATTGGAATTTGGAAGAATTTGGAATAACGATCAGAAAGAGGTCATACTTGCAGACGAAATTAGCCCTGATACTTGCAGACTCTGGGATATTAAAAGTGAAAAAAAATTAGATAAAGACAGATTTAGAAAAGATTTGGGAAATATAATTCAAGCTTACCAAGAAGTTGCTAGAAGACTTGGTATAGTTCCAGAAACGACCAATGTTAGTGAAGTAAATTTTAAAAAGCCTACATCGATAAATATAAAAAAAAGATAAATTGAAATTTGCAATAACAGTCACTTTGAAAAAAGATGTGCTAGATCCTCAGGGTAAAGTAGTAAGTCAAACTTTAAAAAATATGGGTATGAATAATCTAAGTCAAGTAAGACAAGGAAAGTTTTTTGAAATTGATTTAAAAGAAAAAGATTCCTCTAAAGCACATAATCAAGTTAAAGAAATGTGTGAAAAACTATTGGTTAATCAAATCATCGAGGATTTTAAAATTAGCAAAACAGAATGAAATCATCAGTAATAGTTTTTCCTGGATCAAATTGTGATAGAGATATAGCAGTTGCATTAGAAAAATTACAATTCAAAAACTCTATGATATGGCATAAGGAAAACATCCTGCCAAAATCAGATCTTATTGTTGTACCCGGAGGTTTTTCATACGGTGATTATCTTAGATCTGGCGCCATAGCTGCTAAATCAAATATATTAAATGAGGTTATAAAAGCTGGAGAGCGTGGGTCTTTAATACTTGGTATTTGTAATGGTTTTCAAATACTTATTGAGTGTGGTCTTCTTAAGGGTGCACTTTTAAGAAACTCAGGTTTAAAATTTATATCAAAAAATATTTTTATAAAAATTCAATCAAATAAAAATAAGTTTTTTAACAAATATAAAAAAAATGAAATATTAGAACTCAATATAGCTCATAATGAAGGTAATTTTTTTACTGATAAAAAACATTTGAATGAGTTGGAAGACAATGATTTAATACCTATAAAGTATTGTGATAAAGAGGGAAATATAAACCCAAAAACAAATCCAAACGGTTCTTTAAATAATATAGCTGGAATTTTTAATAAAAATAAAAATATTTTAGGTATGATGCCTCATCCAGAGAGAATGGCTGATAAAACATGTTCTAATGAGGATGGTCTTCCGCTTTTTTTGAGTTTAATGAATTAAAATGAAAATTAATAAAGAACAGATTGAAAAACATGGTTTAAAATTAGAAGAGTATAATAAAATTAAAGAACTTTTGGGAAGAGAAGCAAATTTATTAGAACTTGGAATTTTCTCTGCTATGTGGAATGAACATTGTTCTTACAAATCCTCAAAGATTCACCTTAAAAAATTGCCTACAAAAAACAATATAGTGATCCAGGGGCCTGGCGAAAATGCTGGTGTCATTGATATTGGAGATGATGATGCAATTATTTTTAAAATAGAAAGTCATAATCACCCTTCGTTTATTGAACCTTATCAAGGAGCGGCTACTGGGGTTGGTGGAATTTTAAGAGATGTTTTTACAATGGGAGCTAGACCGATAGCTTTGATGAACTCAATTCACTTTGGCTCACCAACAAATAAAAATACTCAAAACTTATTGAATGGTGTCGTTTCCGGAATTGGTGGTTACGGAAACTCAGTTGGTATACCTACGGTTGGTGGGGAAACCAAGTTTAATAGCACTTACAATGAAAATATTTTGGTTAATGCAATGGCTGTGGGACATGCAAATAAAAAAAAAATTTTTTACTCAAAAGCAAAAGGAATTAATAAACCAGTGGTTTATGTTGGCTCAAAAACTGGTCGAGATGGAATTCATGGAGCAACTATGGCTTCTGCAGAGTTCGATGAAAACTCTGAAGAAAAAAAACCAACTGTTCAAGTAGGAGACCCGTTTACTGAAAAGCTTTTACTTGAGGCATGTTTAGAATTAATGAAGGAAAACTCGATTATTTCAATTCAAGATATGGGTGCAGCTGGTCTAACATCATCAAGTATCGAAATGGCATCAAAAGGCAAACTTGGGATTGAGTTAAATTTAAATAAAGTTCCATGTAGAGAAAATAATATGTCTCCTTATGAGATGATGTTGTCAGAAAGTCAGGAGAGAATGTTAATAATACTTGACGAAAAAAAAGAAAAAAAAGCCAAAAAAATATTTGATAAATGGGACTTAGATTTTGTAGTAATTGTAAAAACTACAGATACTAATCGTTTAGTTTTAAATTTTGATAACAAAATAGTTGCAGATATACCCATACGAGCACTAGCAGATGAAGCTCCACAGTATGATAGGAAATGGAATAAGCCTAAAATAAAAAAAAATAATTTGAAAAGAGATGATCTAAAAAAAATTAAAATAGAAGATGTTTTAATAAAAATTTTATCCTCTCCAGATCATTCAAATAAAAGTTGGATTACCGATCAGTATGATCAAGTTGTTATGTGTGATACAATACAAAAATCAGGTGGAGATGCTGCAGTTGTGAGAATTCATAACAAAAATAAAGCTATATCAATATCAGTAGACTCATCAGCACATTATTGTAGCTCAGATCCTAAAAGTGGAGGAAAACAAATTGTTTGTGAAAATTGGAGAAATCTAATTTCTGTTGGTTCAAAACCATTAGCTATCACAAATTGTTTAAACTTTGGTAGCCCAGAAAAACCAGATGTCATGGGAGAATTTGTTGAATGTATAAATGGTATGAAAGAGGCTTGTGAATTTTTAAATTTTCCAGTGGTTTCTGGTAATGTCTCTTTTTATAATGAAACAAACTCAAAAAGTATTTTCCCCACACCTGTGATCGGAGGTATAGGTTTGTTCGATAATTTAAATAAAATTATCAATATGAAAACAAAAAAAGTTGGTAATTTAATTATTATAGTAGGAAAAACATTTGGACATTTAGGTCAAAGTTCTTTTATGAGAGAAATTTATTCAGTTAATGAGGGATCTCCTCCTGAAATAAATTTAACTAATGAGAAAAATAATGGACAGTCCATCTTAAATTTAATTAATCTAAATTTAGTAGCATCATGCCATGACGTCTCTTCTGGAGGAATTCTAATCAGTTTAGCAGAAATGTCTATGGCGTCTATGTTGGGGTTAAAGATATTGAAGCCTAAAAAGTTTACAGATTTGAATGAATATTTTTTTGCAGAGGATCAAGGAAGATATTTAATAGAAATTGAAGTAGATAATCTTAAAAAAGTCGAGAGTATACTAAAAAAAAGCAATATTTTTTATGAAGTTGTTGCTGAAGTACAAAATGACATATTTGAGTTAAGTAAAACTTTTAGTATAAAGACTCAAGAGCTTTATAAAAATAATAATCAGTGGTTTAAAAAATTTAATGCCATTAACTAAAGATGAAATATCAAAAATGATAATGAGCGCTTTCCCAGACGCATCTCTTGAGTTAAAAGATACAATGGGAGATAAGAATCACTATTCAGCAAAAATAATCTCAAAAATTTTTAATGGTAAATCTAGAGTTGAGCAGCATAAAATGGTATATAAAGCCTTGAAAGGTAAAATGGGTAATGAACTCCATGCCCTAGCATTAACTACTGAGGAACAAAAATGAGCGAAATAAATCAAAAAATAAAGGATATAATTTCATCTAACGATATAGTTCTATTTATGAAAGGTACGCCTGATGCACCACAGTGTGGTTTCTCTATGGCTGTTTCAAATATTTTAAAACATCTAAGTGTTAAATATGAAGGAGTTAATGTTTTAGTTAGTGATGAACTAAGACAAGGAATAAAAGATTTTACAGACTGGCCAACAATACCACAGCTCTATGTCAAAGGAGAATTTGTTGGTGGATGTGACATTATAAAAGAAATGTTTGAAAAAGGTGAACTCAAAAAACTTTTTGAGGAAAAATCTTTGTTATCTTGAATAATATTCAATAACTAGTTTGGGTTCCATTAACGTTGGATAAGGAATATCTGCAAACTTTGGCACTCTAACTAATTTTGCTGTTTTATTTTTGCTATCATGTTGAATATATTCTGGTACGTCTCTTTCCTTGCTATTTAAACATCCCTCTATAATTAAAAGGGTTTTTGATTTATCCTTAACTTCAATTAAATCATTTTCTTTAACAGTGTAGCTTGAAATATTAACTTTCTTTTTATTTACTTTGAAATGACCATGATTGATTAGCTGCCTTGCCGAAAAAACTGTCGGAGCAAACTTTGCTCTATAAATGATAGTATCTAATCTCGTCTCTAAAAGCCCAACTAAATTTTCTGTTGTATCACCTTTCTTTTTTAAAGCTTTTCTGTAGACATTTCTAAACTGTCTTTCGTTAATATTGCCGTAATAAGATTTTAATTTCTGTTTTGCGTTAAGCTGAATACCATAATCAGTGGGTTTACCTTTTCTACTTTGTCCATGTTGGCCTGGAGGATAATTTCTTGTATTAAAGGGACTTTTTGGACGACCCCACAGGTTAACTTTAAGTCTTCTATCTACCTTATGTTTTGCATTTATACGTTTTGTCATAAAAAAAATCTTTATAATCGTTCTTATAAATTTGTCAATTACTCTTATAATTTACTAAAAACACTTGATAAAATCCTTAATTCTTTGTTACTTAACTCAATTCTTCCAAAAATATTTCTTAGATTAATAAGCATAGCCTTTTTCTTTTCAGCCGGTACAAAAAAGCCTTTTCTCTCTAGTGATGTTTGTAAGAAATCAAAAAATACATTAAATTTTTTTTTGCTAGCAATATCGCTTAATTTTTTTTGTTTGTTAAAAAAACTAGGCTTAATTATCTTAAATAATTCAAAACAAACTATAATTAAACTATGAGATAAATTTAGAGACTCAAATTTTTTACTAACTGGTATTTTAAAAATATAATTAGAATATGAAATATCTTCATTTGATAAACCTGAGGCTTCGGGACCAAATAAAATACCAATTTTTTTATTTTTGTTTTTTTTAATACTTTCAATAAATTTTTTAAATGAAAGATGCTTTTTGTTTATATCTCTTTTGCGTGCTGATGAAGCGTATATAATATCATAATTTTTCGTTGCATCTTTAATAGATGGAAAAATTTTGGTTTTTTTTAAAATATCTTTAGCCCCAACTGAAGTTGCTAATGCTTTTTTATTTGGCCATTTTTCTTTAGGATTTATTACATCTAGCCTCTTAAAACCAAAATTTTTTATTGCTCTTGCGCAAAAACCTATGTTTTCGGGTAATTGAGGATTAACAAGTAAAAACCCAATGCTATTAATCATTAGCGGGGGCTTTTTCCTTATAAAGTTTATAATCCAAACTATCTATCAATGCTTTAAATGATGCGTCAATAATATTTGGTGATACACCAATCGTGAACCAATTTTTTCCATCTTTATCTGTGCTCTCAATTGAAACCCTGGTAGTTGCATTTGTTCCAGTGTTTAAAATTCTAACCTTGTAGTCAACTAATTTTAGATCCATTAAATATTTTGAATACTTTCCAACCTTATCAACATTTGATCTAATTGCGTTATCTAAAGCATTAACCGGTCCATTTCCTGATCCTTCACAAATAATTTCTTTACCATCAACTAATATGTGTGCTTTTGCGAAAGAATTAATTTTATCTTTTGAGTCTCTTTTTACCGAAACATCATATTTTGAAATTGTTAAGTATTTTGGTATTTCACCTAAAAGACGTCTTGCTAATAATTCAAATGATGCATCAGCGCCATCATAAGAGTAACCAGCAAATTCTCTTTCTTTAACTTCATCGAGTAAGCTTTGAACCTTTGGATCATTTTTATCTATTTTAATTCCATATTTTTCTAGTCTAGACATTATATTGGACTTACCTGACTGATCAGAGACAACAATATTCCTAAAATTTCCAACTGAATTCGGAGTTATGTGTTCATAAGTTTTAGGATTTTTTGTAACTGCTGATACATGAAGTCCACCCTTGTGAGAAAACGCCGAAGCACCAACATAAGCTGCATGTCTATTTGATTTTCTATTTAATATTTCATCAAGCAATCTAGAACACTCAGTCAACTTTTTTATTTTTTCTTTTTTAATACCTATATCAAATTTTTTTGAAAAGGACTCTTTTAGAACTAATGAAGGAATTACCGACATTAAATTAGCATTACCACACCTTTCGCCAAGACCATTAATTGTACCTTGAACCTGTCTCGCACCAGATAAAATTGCGATTAAAGAATTTGCTACTGCATTTTCGGTATCGTTATGTGCATGGATTCCTAAATTTTTACCCGGTATAATTTTAGAAACTTTTGAAACAATTTCTCCTACTTCATGTGGAAGAGTACCTCCATTTGTATCACAAAGCACAATCCATCTTGCACCTTCGTCGTAAGCAGTTTTTAAGCAATTTATTGCATAATCTGAATTATTTTTATAACCATCAAAAAAATGTTCAGCATCAAACATGAATTCTTTTTTATTTTTGACAAATAATTTTGCTGACTCTTTTATATTTTCTAAATTTTCTTTATTGGTGATGCCTAAAGCTACATCCACATGAAAATCCCAAGATTTTCCTACTAAACATACAGCGGGTGTATTAGAATTTAAAATAGCGGACAATCCTGGATCATTTTGTGCACTTCTTCCACTTTTTTTTGTCATTCCGAAAGCAGTTAAGACTGTATTACCGAGCTCTGGAGGTTTGTTAAAAAAAGTAGTATCTAATGTATTTGCTCCTGGCCACCCGCCCTCTAAATAATCTACACCAAGTTCTGATAGTGATTTAGCGATTTTATTTTTTTCATCTATAGAAAAATTTACACCCTCTGTTTGAGCTCCATCTCTTAGAGTTGTATCGAAAATATATATTTTTTCCTTACTCATTTATATTTCCATATCGTTTTGTTG
>CACFQM010000024.1 GCA_902568425.1 uncultured Pelagibacteraceae bacterium
AACAAAAAGTAGTCTTGAAATACTAGAAAAATTTAATTTAAACAAAAATGATAAATGGATATGTATTCATAATAGAGACCAGGTCTTTAAAAAAAAGACTTATCTTAATCCAAAAGATGAAATAGAACATAGTTATAGAAATTTTGATATAAATTTAATGTTAGACGCCGCAGAACACTTTGCTTCTTTAGGATATTTTGTTTTCAGAATGGGTAGAGAGCAAGAGAAATGTTTAAAAACAAAAAATAAAAAGATAATTGATTATGCCTTTAGCGAACACAAATCTGCTCTTGCAGATATTTATTTTTTAAAAAATTGTACAGCTTACTTTGGAAGTAATTCAGGTATTTCTACCCCATGTATATTATTCAAAAGACCCATCTCCCACATAAATTATGCTACTACCACCCTTAACCATTTGACTTATTACAAGACTTTACCTTGTATTATAAAAAGAATTAGGTGCAAAAATTCTGGAAATAAATTATCAATACGTGAAATTTTAGAAAAAAATTTGATAAAAATAGTGAAAAATAGTGAAATTGTTAAAAAGGGTTATGAATTAATTGATAATGAAAAAGTTGATATTAAAGAATTAGCTGTCGAAGTCGGAAATTATTTAGATGGACGCTACACATATTCTAAAGAGGAGAAAAATAACCTAGAAAGGTTTAATGATTTAATTATCAAAGGTTATGAAAAAAAAAATTTGGGAATGAAAAAAATAATACTTGGAAAAAACTTTTTATCTAAAAATTTAGATTTAATAAATTAAATTATGTTTAAAAAAAATACTTTTTTAATTACTGGCGGTACAGGCTCATTTGGTAAGAGATTTACTGAAGTTTTAATAAAAACATATAATCCTAAAAAAATTATCATTTTTAGTAGAGATGAATTGAAACAACATGAAATGCAGAAAAATTTATCTTGGAACAAATCAACCGAAATGAGATATTTTATTGGAGATGTAAGAGACCTATCTCGCTTAGAAAGAGCTATGAAAAATGTTGATATTGTAGTACACGCAGCTGCATTAAAACATGTACCAATTGCAGAATATAATCCATTTGAGGCTATTAAAACAAATGTAATAGGAGCCCAAAATGTCATTCAAGCCTGTTTATCATCAAGCGTTAAAAAAGGTGGTAGCATTAAGCACGGATAAAGCA
Source organism: uncultured Pelagibacteraceae bacterium (assembly GCA_902568425.1). Lineage (GTDB taxonomy): Bacteria > Pseudomonadota > Alphaproteobacteria > Pelagibacterales > Pelagibacteraceae > Anoxypelagibacter. The sequence continues at coordinate 1,173 of CACFQM010000024.1, forward strand.
GCAGCACCAATAAATTTATATGGAGCTACAAAATTAGCTTCAGATAAATTATTTATATCTGCAAATAATTATAAAGGATCTAGAGATATAAAATTTTCAGTTGTCAGATATGGTAATGTTATGGGTAGCAGAGGTTCAGTAATTCCTCATTTTTATGAAACAAGTAAGAAAAATTATATTCATATAACCCATAAAGATATGACAAGATTCAATATCACTCTAGAAGAGGGTATAGATCTAGTTATACATTCGCTTAAAAATATGTGGGGAGGTGAGCTTTTTGTACCAAAAATTCCATCTTTTAAAATATATGATCTAGCAAAAGCAATAGCTCCAAAAATAAAGCCCAAAATCGTTGGAATAAGACCAGGCGAAAAAATTCATGAAGAAATGATTACTGAAACAGACTCATTAAATGCAGCAGAATTTAAAAACTATTTTGTAATACTTCCTGACTCAAAATACATAATATGGAATAGAAAAAAATATCTAAACAAAAATAAAAAAGACAAAGGCAAAATGTGCAAGCAAAATTTTAGCTATAATAGTAAAGATAATAAAAAGCAGTTAAATATCAGTGATTTAAAAAAAGTACTTCAGAAAAACTTCACTAGTGATAAAAATTAATTACAATAGACATTTTATAGACAAAAAAGACATAAACTCAGTAGTTTCTTCTCTTAAAAGTGATTACTTAACTAAGGGCCCTAAAATTAATGAGTTTGAAAAAGCTTTAAAGATTAAATTTAAAGCAAAATATTGTTCATTAGTCTCTAACGGGACTGCTGCTTTACACTTAACAGGGATAGCATTAGGTTGGAAGAAAAATGATATAATACTATCATCACCTATTACTTTTCTTGCTGGCCCAAATTCAGTAGTCTATTCTAATGCAAGACCAGATTTTGTAGATATAGATGAAAAAACTTATAATATAAGTATTCATGAATTAGAAAAGAAAATCTTAAAATTAAAATTATTAAAAAAAAAAATTAAAGCAGTAATAGCCACTGACTATGCAGGTCAACCGTGCGATTGGAAAAACTTAAGAAAATTAGCGAATAGACATAAATTTACTCTCATTAATGACAATTGTCACTCAATAGGTGCAAAATATTTTAATAATCTTGGATATGCATCTAAATATGCAGATGTTGTTATTCATAGTTACCATGCAATAAAAAATATAACAACAGGTGAGGGAGGAGCAATTTTTTCAAAAAATAAAAAATTTATTAACAAAATTAATTCACTTAAATCACACGGGCTTGAAAAAATTCAGTCAAAAAATGGTTTAAATTCAACCTGGCCCTATCAAATGCTTAATTTAGGATTTAATTATAGAATAACAGATTTTCAATGCGCATTAGGTATAAGCCAGCTTAAAAAACTTGAAAAGTTTGTAATAAAAAGAAACCAAATAGCAAAAATTTATAGAAAAAATTTGTCTAATATTAAGAATCTTACTCTTCCTCACATTGAACCTAATATATCTCACGCTTATCATCTTTTTCCAATTAAAGTGAATTTTAAAAATATTAAGATTTCAAAAGAAACAATTTTAAGAAAATTTAGAAAATATAACATTAATTTACAAGTACATTATTTTCCAGTTCATTTACAGCCATTTTATAAAAAAAAATTTAATTTTAGGCAGAATTCATTCCCTTGTGCAGAAAATTTTTATAAGTCTACTTTATCTCTTCCAATTTATTATAATCTCAAGAAAAAGGAGATTAATAAAATAGCTAGTATTCTTAAAAAATTAATAAAATGATAAACGAAAAAAAACTATTTAATTGGGCAAAGGATATTTTTCCTATTTATAGAAGTATAACTGGTGAAGGTGTTAGACAAACGCTTAGATATCTAAAAACAAAAGTTCCTAGCTTAAAAATTAAAAGTGTACCATCCGGCAAAAAAGTATTTGGTTGGAAAATACCTTTAGAATGGTCAGTAATAGAAGCGTATATAAAAAACAAAAAGGGTAAAAAAGTAGTAGATTTTAAAAAAAATAATCTACATTTAGTTAGTTACTCAAGTCCTATTAATAAAAAAATAAGACTTAATGAATTAAAAAAAAGGCTTTATTTCCTCAAAAACCAACCGTCTGCAATCCCTTATATCACTTCTTATTATTCTAAGCATTGGGGGTTTTGTTTAAGTTTTAATCAATTTAAAAAATTACGAGACGATAAATACAATGTTGTAATTAAAAGCAAATTTAAAAAGGGCTTTTTAAATTATGGTGAGGTTATAATTCCCGGTAAAACAAAAAAAGAAATTTTAATAACAACAAATATTTGTCACCCTTCGATGGGTAACAATGAAACATCTGGTATTGTTGTTACAACAGCACTAGCTCAATGGATATCAAAAATTAAAAATAGAAGATATACTTATAGAATTTTATTTATACCAGAGACAATAGGTTCAATCGCCTATATTCACTCAAATAAAAATAAACTTAAAAAGAATGTTATTGCTGGTTTTGTTGTTGTCTGTGTTGGAGACAACAAAGTTTACTCTTATTTGTCATCTAAAAGAGGAGATACTTTATCTGATCGAGCAGCTCTATATGCACTTAATAAATATATAAAAAAATTTAAAAGTTACAGTTTTTTAGAAAGGGGAAGTGATGAAAGACAATTCAGTAGCCCTGGTGTTGATCTACCAATTTGTTCAATAATGAGAAGTAAATATGGAACCTATCCTCAATATCATACCTCTTTGGATAATTTAAATTTTATTTCAGGGAAAGGTCTTCACGGATCCTTTAAAATTTTAAAAAAAACTTTAGAAATTATCGAAATAAATTTTACATATAAGAATACTTATAAATATCCTTGTGAACCAAAGTTAAGCAATTTTAATTTGAGACCACCAATAAGTTTTAAGAAAAGTTATGATTATGACAAAAATCTTTTAAATATTTTACTTTATGCTGATGGCAAAAAAGATTTAATAGAAATATCTAATAAAATTAAATTAGATATTTTTCAAGTTAATGAGATAGTCCAAAGACTATTAAAAGCAAAACTTCTAAAAAAAATTTAAATTTAAAATATGAAAACAAATAATGTAAAAATTATTTTACAAGCAAGAACATTATCTTATAGACTGTGGGCTAAATCCCTCTTACCAATTGGAAATATGCCTTTAGCTGCTCTATGTGCTAAACGATTAGGTAATAAAGGCCATCCAGTAATAGTTGCAATACCAAGTGATAAAAGTGATGACGCGCTCAACAAAGTTTTAAAAAAAAATAATTTAAAAGTTCTTCGTGGAAGCCATAAAAATGTTTTAGATAGATATCTTAAGTCGTCAATTAGTATGAAAGATAATGATCTAATAGTAAGAGCAACTGCAGATAATCCTTTCCCCGACGGTAAGTTTGTTAATGAAATAATAAAAATATTTCATAAATTTGAAAGAAAATACATCTGTACTCACCAAAAATTTTTTAATTTACCATATGGTCTCGCAATTCAAATTTTTAGAGTTGGTGATTTAAGAAGGGTTTCAAAAAAAAAACTTTCAAAAACTGATAAAGAACATGTAGTACCTAGTTTAGTAAGAGATAAAATAAACACAGTTTATGGTAATCCAATCACTCAATATAAAAAGTTTTTTACCACAACAAAGTTATCGATAGACACAATAGAGGATTATTTGAGAGTAGAAAAAATTTTTAGTAAGTGCAAAAATCCAATCAAAGATTATTGGTATGATATCATTAAAAGGAAATAAAAGTGATAAGTTTAGATAAAAAATTGACTTTAGGTACAGTTCAATTTGGAATGAATTATGGATTAATCAAAAATAATCTTTATAAATCAAAAAAAAAAATTACAAAAATTTTATCATATGCAAAAAGAAGAAGAATTGAGTACTTAGATACTGCAACGGCATATGGATTATCAGAAACCAATATTGGAAATTTTCATAAAAATAAAAATAAAGAATTCAAGATTATAACAAAATTGAAAAATCTTTCAAAAGTTAAAAAAAAAAATTTAGAAAATGAAATTTTTTCAAGTGTAATAGAGTCACTCACTCTTTTACAAAAATCAAAAATAGATATTCTTTTAGTTCATCATTATAAAGATTTGATTATTCATGAGAAGAAAATGATTAAATATCTAAGCAAACTTCGAAATATTGGTCTAGTAAATGAAATTGGTGTGTCAGTTTATAGTCCCAAAGAGGCAATAAGATGTCTTAAAATAAAGATCATAAAACATATTCAGATACCATTTAACTTACTGGATCAGAGATGGTTAAAGCATAGCTTCAATAAAAAACTTAAAATACGCCCTGATGTTAAAATACATGCAAGAAGTATTTTTCTACAAGGTTTATTACTTAATAAAAAAAACTATTGGCCTAAATGGTTTAAAAATAAAGATAAGGTAATTAAAAATATTGATTTTTTAATAAAAAAACTTAAAAAATCAAACAAAATAGATTTATGCTTATCTTATGTAAAATCTTTTAATTGGATCAATTTTATTGTCGTTGGAATAAACAATATTGAACAATTAAAAAAGGTATTATTAATGTATAATAAAAAAAGTCTAAATAATTATCAAAGATCATTTGTAGTATCTAAAATGAGGAATATTGCAAGCAACAGAATTTTATTACCATACAAATGGAAAGAAAATTAATGAATTTAAAAAACAAAAAATTTTTATTGACTGGAGGAACAGGTTATATCGGAAGTATTACCGCAAAAGAAATACTGAAAAATGGTGGTAAACTAATTTTTACAACTACTACGTATAAAAAACTTAAAAATTTTAAATCCTCATTACGACCACGACTTAGATCAAATTGTGAAGGTTACATTGTTGATCTAAATAATGAAAATGAAATTGAAAATTTAATTAATAAAATTAAAAAAAAATATAAATACCTTAATGGAATAGTCAATAATGCTTATGGTGGAAGTACTGGCTCTATTCAAAATATAAAAAAAATTGATTTTTTGAGAGCGACAAATTTAAATTTATATGCGCCTTTTAAAATTATTAAAGACTTGAAGCATTTATTAGAGAAGGGGTTTAACAAGAGCAAAACTTCTTCATCTATAGTTAATATTGGATCTATGTATGGATCTGTAAGTCCTGATGGAAAAATATATAAAGCATCAAAAGATCAAAACCCAGTTCATTATGGCTCAACAAAGGCAGGTTTAATACAAATGACTAAATATTTAGCTTGTAATTTAAATGGTAAAAAAATTAGGGTAAATTGTATTTCGCCAGGTCCTATACCAAACAAAAAAGTATCAAAAAATTTTATAAAAAAATTAATTAAAAAAACACCTGCTCAAAGAATCGGCAAACCTATTGAAATTGCTTTTCCGGTAGTATTTTTATTATCTGATGCTTCTTCTTATATAAACGGAGCAAATATACCAGTAGATGGAGGCTGGACTTCTTGGTAACCCATTGGAAAATTTGGAAAAGAAATAAGAATGTTGAGGCAAGGACCTTTAAGAGAGTTAAAAATGAACTACCTGAAATGGAGTCAGCGAAGCAACTAAGAAAAATTATTTTTAAAATTTACAAACCTAATATGAAAATTTTAGATGTTGGTTGTGCATCTGGACATTATTATAATAGTCTAAAAAAAATCGATAACAATTTATTTTATTGTGGTTTAGATCCTACAAAAGCGTACATAAATTTTGGAAAAAAATATTTTAAATCAAATAAAAAAGTAAGTTTTTTGCTTGGTGATATAAACAAACCACCAAAAAGAATAAAAAATCATTTTGATATTGTTTTTAGTTGCAATGTTTTACTTCATTTACCCTCAATAGATAAAGCCTTGGTCAATTTAATTCATTCTTCAAAAAAATATTGTATTATCAGAACACTGATAAGTGAAAAAACACATTTAAGTAAATATTTATACTCTGACAAATTTGATAAAATGGGAAATCCAAAAGATTTTGTTTATCAAAATACTTATAGTTTTAATTATTTAAAAAAAATTATAAAATCATGCGGAAGATACAAAATAAGATTCTTAGAAGACAAATTTGAGTCAAAAAAAATTAA
>CACFQM010000025.1 GCA_902568425.1 uncultured Pelagibacteraceae bacterium
TCAGATTGAGAAATAATTGTTTTGTCTGTAGGAGTAGACATTTCCATTTTAAAAGCTAAAAACCACACTAAAACTACACCAAGCAACCAGAAAATAATTTGCCATACCCAAATCGAAGGCATTCCAAATGACCAGCTTTCGACATTATTTGGGTTTCCAAACATTTGATTTCCTATCAATAAACCAGGGCCTATTGAAAAAAATATCCAAGCAACAGTTACTATCCATGCACTTGGCTTCAGACTTCTTCTACTCATTGAAAAGTTTCTATGATCATTGAAGAATTCATGAATTTTACTTTTATGATTATTTTCTTTTGTGTCTTGAGTAATAAAAGAAATTACAACTGCTGAAATAAAGTTGAACAAAATCCCCCAAAAAGCTGAGTGTATAGTTAGGGGCCATTTTTCCCAATTGATTAAATTTCCAAACATTACTTGACCAATCTGTTCAGTAAAGATAACTGTAATTATTCCTATAACAATTCCTAAGGCTACCCCATTTTTTGTAAACCAAGGGAAGTAGCATATTGCAAGTAAAGGAACAAACATTTGACATGCAATACCTAAGGCAAAACTACCTAAATCAAAAACTGAATTCGGACTTTGAATTGATAAAATTAATGAAAAAATAAATAATACCATCAATATTATTCTAAAAGAAAAAATTTGTTCATTACTGTTCATATTTTGAATAAAGAATTTCTTCAAAACATCTCTTGTTAGGAGAGCACTTGTGCTAATATAAATTATACTTGCAGATTGCACAGAAGCTATTCCACAAATTAATAGTAATCCAAAAAATAACGGTGAATATTCTCCTATAACATTAATAATATGCGGAACAAGACCACCAAGATTATCTGGTGATATATTACCTGGAAGAACATTAGAAATATTGTTACCGGTTTGATTAATAACTTCATTCGAACCTAAGAAAATTGAACCAATTCCAATGGCTGATGTAAAAAAAATTAAAATAAATCCTATTAAAAAAGAGGAAAACCAAACATGCTGAGTTCCAATAGATTTTACTTCTCTACTTGAAAAAACTAACATTGAAAAACTAGGTGAAATAATTATACCTGAAATAGCTAACACAAAAGTTAAAATCATTGAACTTGTCCAAATTCCTCCATAATTTAAGTCACTATCTAAGATCTCCACCATTTTAACTGTTCCTGGTACTGTAAGGTAGGAATTATAGCTTTCTTTAATGTTGAATAAACTTTCTTTAATATTGGATATCCTAGATAAACTTTCATTTAACAAGTTCCATCCACCAACAAGATCATAAACAACAAAACCTATAGCGATTATACCAAATATTGTTAATAGAAAATTAAAAGTATCAATAAAAATTAAAGACCTGATACCACTTAAACTTAAATAAACAACAATAATACAACCTAGCAATAAGGATGCTGAACCAGAACCTATCATGTTGTCAGAGATTATACTTAACATTATGCCAGCTAAAGAGAGTTGCATTGCAATAAATGGAACAGCAAATCCAACACCTACAATAACGATTAGAATTCTAATTAAATCACTTTTAAAATAATATGAAAACATTTCAGCAGGCGTTACGAATCCAAACTTTTTTGATAGCATCCATTGTTTTTTTAAAAAAAGCAATCCAACTAATGAGACACCTACTACAGAAAGAGAAGTTGATGCAAAAGGAAAGCCATTCAATAACATTAAACTTGGCTGAACAAAAAATATCCAACAAGAAAAAATAGTACCCGTAGCTACTGTTACATAAACCCATGAAGGTATATTTCTTCCATAAATGAAGAAGTCTACCGGCGTAAATGTTTTTTTATAATTTTTAAATCCTACATAAAGACAGTAAATCCAAAAAAGAGTTAAAAAAATTATAAGTGAATAAATTTTTCCAGGCATATTTTAGTATTTTTAAAGTAAGTTTTTAGACAATTTTATTTAAATTATCTATTAAATAAACGATAAATTTCTTTTGCTATATCGCTTTCTAATGGAAAAGATAGCATACCCATAACGTCATACCCCAGGATATAGGGCATTGCGTAAAACCGGAACATGTAAAAAAACCATGCAACGTATAATGGAACAAAAAGTGGTATTATAAAACTTGGGGTAATGAAACGAAATAGTTTAATAATTGGATTTGTAAATTTTACAAAAGCTTTCATAAAGAAAAAATTAGAGTCTTCCCTTTGAAAAATATTCATTGCAGACCTGCCAATCAGGGTCCACATAATTATTCCAAGTATATAATCTATTACTAAAATCCAAAGTGGCATAATTTAAGTTAGCACGTGAAAATATTTCATTAAAGCAAAAAAAAAGGGGCGAACAAGTCGCCCCTTTTATAATAAAACAATTTTATTTAGTGTTGTTTTCCAAGAATAGTTCTTCCGCTTGGTACTCTAACGTCATCAACCATCTTCTGAACGGCACTGCTAGGCTCTTTAGTCATTAAGCTTACTAAAACCATTGCAACTAAGCTTACTGATGCTCCTATAATACCGAATCTTAAGTGGTCAATTCCAAGCCATGGAGTGTTAGCCATAAACTTAGGTCCAACATAAATTAAGTATGCTGTACCAGAGATTAGACCTCCAAGTATTCCTGCAACTGCACCTTCTTTAGTAGCTCTCTTCCACCATACACCAAGTACAAGTGGGAAGAATAAGCCTGACATCGCAAAGTCGAATGCCCAAGCTACTGCTCCCAGAATGCTTGTTAATCTCATTGACGAGATATAAGCAGCGGCAGCACCAATTACTACTAGAAGTACACGAGCTACGATTAGTCGTTTTCTAACGTCAGCTTTCGGATCGATTATTTTGTAGTAGATATCATGTGATAAACAGTTTGATATCGCTAAAACTAATCCATCGGCAGTTGACATGGCAGCAGCCATACCACCTGCAGCAACTAATCCAGAAATAACGTAAGGTAAACCAGCAACTTCAGGAGTCGCTAATACTACTACGTCACCTCTCATAAACCATTCGTTCAACTGTAATATTCCATCACCGTTGAAGTCAGCAATAAATACTTGTTTTACTGCAGACCAGTTTTGAACCCATGGTATACTTTGAACCTCTGAGATCGATTTACCAATGATCGCAGTAGGCAAGTTTGGATCCATTAACTGAAGTTTAGATAGTGTTGCTAGCATAGGCGCAGAGAAATAAAGCAAGAAGATAAAGAACAGTGACCAAGCCACTGATTTTCTCGCTGATTTAACAGAAGGAGTTGTAAAGTATCTCATTAAAATATGAGGTAACGATGCAGTTCCAACCATCATACAGATCGCAAGCGATAAGTATTTCCATACAGCCATTCCACCCGCAGGTACAGCAGAGTGAGGATTAGAAATATATTTCAATCCACCAGGAACACCGGCTTCTTTAATAGCAGCCCCTGTGTTCTTTGTTAAACCATACTGACTTTCGAGTTCAGCTAAACGTTGTACTTCATCACCAAGCATAAAGTGTGGGAATGGATTACCTAATTTACTTCCCATCCAGAATACTGGTATCAAGTATGCTGTTATAAGTACTATGTACTGAGCTACTTGTGTCCAAGTAACAGCTCTCATACCACCTAACATTGAGCACATTAAAATACTAACTAGACCAACCCAAACTCCAAGTTCAAATGGAATTTGTAAAGCTCTTGAAGCAATTGTTCCAGTTGCATTAATTTGTGCCGTCACGTAAGTGAACGAAGCCAATACTAAAACTAAAGTTGCGCAAAATCTTGGAAGATTTCCGCCGTATCTAGTTCCAATAAAGTCCGGTACAGTATAACAACCAAATTTTCTTAGATATGGTGCTAGAAGAGTTGATACTAATACGTATCCACCAGTCCATCCAACTAAGAATGCCATGTAAGTATAGCCACCAAAGTAAATACCTCCAGCCATTGCAACGAACGATGCACCTGACATCCAGTCAGCTGCTGTCGCCATTCCATTAAATACTGTTGGTACTTGTCTTCCCGCTACGTAGTAAGCATCAACTTGAATAGTTCTAGATAAGTAACCAATCAATGCATAGATAAGCACTGTAAAGGCTACAAACATAATTCCTATGCTTGCTGCGCTAACACCAGCTGATTCTAGTACTGCCATCAATAAGATGAATACTAGGAAACCTCCAGTGTACAAACCGTAGATCTTGGGAAGGTTTGATATAAAACCACCTTTAAACATTAGTCATCCTCCCTTTCACCGCCATATCCGTGTTCGTCGTCGATTTTCTCCTGTTTGTTAGCAAACCAAAAGATTAAAATTACGAAAGCAGCAAGTGATCCTTGTGCTGACATATAGTAAGCTAGTGGGTAACCAAGAAACGATCCTTGATTCACCGACTCGCCGAACATAAATATTACTATTGAGAAAAAGAACCAAATAGCCAATGTTACAAACATATGGTTTTTGGTCTTTTGCCAATGTGATTCTTTGTTTGACATGTCTTTCCTCCCTTTTTTTGTTAAGAGTATTTGGCGAAGCATACTTAAAACGACGTTAATTAAAAGACAAAAAATGGCCTAAAAAACCTGAAATGATACCCTTTTACAAAGGAAAATAGTCTGATATTTTGAATATACAACGTGAAATTGAATCTTAAAGACTTTGAAAAATACCTATTTCCTATCAAAAGGATATTCTCAAAATATAGACAAATCAAAACCGTTGATCAGGTAAAAATTTTTATACAAGAGCAATCTGCGCAAGTAACGCAAATGACCTTGTATGGTTATCTAAAAACTAGAATGGGAGCAAAACATGTAATTATGTTTGAGGATAAAGATTTTTTAAGATCAATTAATATTGCCAAATGGCAAATTTATGGAATCTCATTAATTGATTGCACATTCTTTTGTTTTTCTTTTTTATATAAAGAAAAAAACTTTTTAAAAACAGATCAAGCAAATCAAATATTTTTTGAAATCTTAAACACCGAAAAAGTAGGTGGAATGGATATTGAGGCTTATAATAATTCAACTAAGGAATTTAATTTAAGATTTCCTGAAGTAAATTGGGAAACTTATTATATAAACAATCCTTTCCAGAAGAGTAGTCGTGCATTATATGATTGGGCCCCAGTTGCCGATGAGTTAAAAAAACTCGATAAACAAATTGTTCTTAATTCTATGATTTTAAAATGGAATAACATACAAAAAGATTTTAAAAAATTAGCAAGCAACTTTGATTCTAATTAATTTTATTTTTCTTTTCTATTTTCAATTAAAGAATCTACTACTGACGGGTCTGCCAAGGTTGTTGTATCACCAAGATCGTGATGTTCGTTAGCAGCAATTTTTCTTAATATACGTCTCATAATTTTTCCTGATCTTGTTTTAGGCAATCCTGGAGCAAACTGAATATAATCTGGTGTTGCAATTGGACCAATTTGTTTTCTAACCCAAAGCTTAAGTTCTCTTTCTAAATCTCCATTCGGATTTTCACCTGCATTTAAAGTTATATAACAATAAAGACCATTACCTTTAATTTCATGAGGAAAACCAACTACAGCAGCTTCTGCAACTTTATTATGTGCTACGAACGCACTTTCTATCTCGGCTGTACCTAGATTGTGGCCTGAAACAATTATAACATCGTCTACTCTTCCAGTAATCCAATAATATCCATCTTTGTCTCTTCTACATCCATCGCCGGTAAAATATTTACCATCGAATTGAGAGAAATATGTATCTATAAATCTTTTGTGGTCACCATAAACTGTTCTCATTTGCCCAGGCCAGGATTGAGTCATGCAAAGTCTACCTTTACAAGCTCCTTTTAAAACTTTCCCTGACTCGTCTACTATTGCAGGCTTGATACCGTAAAAAGGTTTAGTCGCTGAACCAGGTTTTAAACTTATGGCACCAGGCTGAGGAGCAATCAAAATTCCACCAGTTTCTGTTTGCCACCAAGTATCTACAATTGGACATTTTTTTTCACCGACTGTTTTGTAATACCACATCCATGCCTCAGGATTTATAGGCTCTCCAACTGTTCCGAGAAGTTTAAGTGATTTTCGACTTGTTTTTTTGACAGGACCATCTCCCTCACGCATCAGTGCACGAATTGCTGTCGGTGCTGTGTAAAAAATGTTGACTTTGTATTTATCAACTATTTGCCACCATCTTGAACTATCAGGGTAATTAGGAACACCCTCAAACATAATAGTGGTAGCACCGTTAGCCAGAGGTCCGTAAATGATATAGCTGTGTCCAGTCACCCAACCGATGTCTGCAGTACACCAATAAATATCCTTATTCTTGTAATCAAAAATATATTGATGTGTCATTGAAGCATAAACCATATATCCGCCAGTAGTATGTAAAACACCTTTTGGTTTACCAGTGGATCCTGAAGTATAAAGAATAAACAGCGGATCCTCTGCGTTCATTTCTTCTGCTGCACATTTATCAGGAACATCTTTTATAATATCATCGTAAGAAATATCCCGATCGTCATTCCAATCAACTGAATTACCAGTTCTTTTAACAACAACACATTTTTTTACATTTGGACATTGCATCATTGCTTCATCAGCAATTTTCTTAAGTGGAATTATTTTTCCGCCTCTTACTCCTTCATCCGCTGTAATTACGTAATCTGACTCGCAATCATTAATTCTTGTTGCAATCGAGTCTGGAGAAAATCCACCAAATATTATTGAATGAACAGCACCGATTCTAGCACATGCTAACATGGTATAAGCTAGCTCAGGTATCATAGTAAGGTAGATAGTTACCCTGTCTCCTTTTTGAATTCCTATGCTTCTTAATCCATTTGCTGCTTTACAAACATTTTTATGAAGTTCTTTATAAGATATTTTTTTGGAGTCGCTCGGGTCATCACCAACCCATATAATTGCAGTTTTATTTCCTTTTTTATCTAAATGTC
>CACFQM010000026.1 GCA_902568425.1 uncultured Pelagibacteraceae bacterium
AAAATTAATTGGAGTGCAACAAACAATATTACTACTAAACCGAGGACACCAACCCATTTGTGATTTTTGATATAATTTGCAAAAAAAGTTGCTACAGTTCCAACAAGTAATACTGATAACAATAATCCAAATATTAATAGTCCAGTTTCATTTTTTGCAGCAGCGGCCACACCTAAAACATTGTCAAAACTCAAAGTAACATCTGCTACTACTATTGCATAAACTGCAGAAGCAAACGATGGTGCTTTTTTAGGCTTTGGAGTTTGCTGTTTACTTGTTTTTAAAGCATCAAAAATTTCTAAATCTTTTATTAATTTAACAACGATCCAAATTAATAAAGCACCACCAATTACTTTAAGAATTGGATATTGTAAAAGCTGTACTGTAATTGCAGCAAAAATTACTCTGAAAAGAAAAGCTCCAAAAACACCAAGAAGAATAATTCTTTTTCTATCTTTAGCCGCAAATGAAGATGCAATTAAACCTATTATGATCGCATTATCAGCAGCCATAACAATATCAATAAAAACTATTTGAAAAAAAATTATAACTTTGGGAAGTAGGATAATTTCCATTTGAAGGGCTATTTATATTCGTTTATTGGGCTTCTTTAAAGAAATATTTACTAAAATTTACCTTGCAATTTACTCTATGGGAATGTGAAATAGCTCAAATTAATTATAGGGGGAACTATGAATATAGTTAAAAAGATTAGTATAATATTAACCTCTTTACTTATTAGTATAGGTTCTGCTCAAGCTGAGACATGGAATATGGCTCTAGCTTATGGAGCAGGTAACTTCCATTCGCAAAATGCGGCGGAATTTGCAAAAGCAGTAACTGATAAGTCAGGCGGTAAACTTACTATTAAAACTCACCCAGGTGGATCATTGTTCAAAGGTGGAGCTATCTTAAGAGCTGTACAAACTGGACAAACACAAATAGGTGAAAGATTTATGTCAGCACATGGAAGTTTTGATCCTTTACTAGAAGTGGATTCAATACCTTTCGTTGCTCAAACATATTCTGATGCTGAAAAACTTTACAAAGCATCAAAACCAGCGTTGGTTAAGGGATTAGATGAAAAGGGATTAGTTTTCCTTTACGCAGTTCCGTGGCCAGCTCAAGGATTGTACAGTAAAAAAGCAATAAACTCTGTTAGTGATCTTAAAGGTCTAAAATTTAGAGCTTATAACTCTGCAACAATAAGAATCGCAGAACTTACTGGCATGAAACCAACTAAACTTGAAGCTGTTGCGATTAGTCAGGCGTTTTCAACTGGAATGGTAGAAAGCATGATTACATCACCAACAACAGGTAAGAATAGTAAAATTTGGGAAAATGGTGTGAAATATTTTTATGATATTGCAGCTTGGTTTCCAAAAAATATGGTTGTTGCAAACAAAAAAGCTTGGAACAAGCTAGATGATGCAACTAAAAAAATGGTAATGAGCCAAGCAGCTTTAGCTGAAAGAAAAGGCTGGAACTTATCTAAACAAGGTAACGTTGCAGACAAAAAAGCTTTAGCAGATGCAGGTATGGTAGTAGGCAAAGTAAACGCTTCTCTACAAAGTCATTTTGAAAAAGTAGGAGCTACTATGGCCAAAGAGTGGTCAGGTAAAGCAGGTTCAAGAGGACAGGCTGTATTATCAGCATATAAATAAATTTTATTTAGGCAAAAAGGCCGTATAATAGGGTACGGCCTTTATGCTTCAAAAATTAGATAAATTTCTAAATTCCTTTTACAGAGCTTCTGGATATCTTGCAGCAATATTTTTAATACTAATTTTATGCACTATAATTTTAGGGATCACATCTAGAATTTTTGGATTCTATATACGTGGTTTGACCGAATACTCCGGATATAGTTTAGCATCTGCATCATTCTTAGCACTTGCCTATACGTTCAACGAGAACGCCCACATTCGAATTACTTTATTTTTAGAAAAAGCAAAAGGGAAACTATTAAAATTTTTAACGATTTGGTGTTTAGCTGTATCAACTTTTTTTTCAGGTTTTTTAGCCTTTTACTTTATCAAAATGTGGTTCGTATCAATTCAATTAGCTGAAAGAAGTCAGGGGGCAGACGAAATTTTACTTTGGATACCACAAACTGGAGTAGCAATAGGTTCCATCATTTTTTTTATTTGCATAACACATAATTTTATAAAAATATTTACAGCTAAATCATATGACTGAGGTTTTTTTAACAATATTTTTCATTGGCGTACTTTTATTCTTTCTGGGTTCAGGAATTTGGGTGGGAATAAGCATGATTGGAGTTTCTACTATTGGAATGATCATGTTTACGTCTCGACCAGTGGGAGATGCAATGGCAACAACTATGTGGAGTATGGCGTCTTCTTGGTCCTTAACAGCACTACCACTCTTTGTCTGGATGGGAGAGATTTTATTTAGAACTAAACTCTCAGAAAATTTGTTTAAAGGCTTATCCCCTTGGTTATCAAAATTACCTGGAGGATTGATACATGTAAATATTTTAGGTTGTGCAATATTTGCAGCTATTTCTGGATCATCAGCAGCAACCGTTGCAACAGTTGGTAAAATGTCTATCCCAGAATTAAGAAAAAGAAATTATCCTGAAAGATTCTTGCTTGGAACCTTAGCAGGTTCAGGAACTTTAGGCCTTTTGATACCGCCTTCAATAATATTGATTATTTATGGTGTTACGGTTGAAGAATCTATAGCTAAACTTTTTATAGCTGGAATAATCCCTGGTATTGGGCTTGCTCTATTGTTCATGATTTATGTAGTTGGCTGGTCCCTTAAAAATAAAAAAATAATGCCAGTGATAAGTCAAGATTTCTCATTTGTTGATAAAGTAAAACAATCTGGACAATTATTACCAGTCATACTTTTAATTTTTGCAGTAATCGGATCAATTTATGCTGGTATAGCTACAGCTACAGAAGCAGCATCTCTTGGTGTATTAGGTGCATTAGTATTATCTTTTTTTCAGAAAAGTTTAACTAAGGAATCTTTTAGTAAATCACTATTAGGCGCAACCAAGACTTCTTGCATGATAGCTTTTATTTTAGCTGGCTCATCTTTTTTGACGTTAGCAATGGCATTTACAGGATTACCAAAAAATTTAGCAGTCTTTATAGATACACTCCAGTTATCTCCTTACATGTTACTCTTGGTTTTAACAATTTTTTATATAATTCTTGGAATGTTTTTGGATGGAATATCTGCTGTAGTTCTTACCATGGCAATTATTGAACCCATGATACGACAAGCGGGGTTTGATATGATTTGGTTTGGAATTTATTTAGTTATAGTTGTCGAGATGGCACAAATTACTCCACCAGTTGGTTTTAATTTGTTTGTCCTTCAAGGAATGGCAAAAAGAGATATGGGCTTTATAGCAAGAAGTGCTTTTCCGTTATTTCTTTTGATGATTTTAGCAGTAGTTATTATTATTTCTTTTCCGCAGTTAGCCTTATGGCTTCCCGAGCAAATGATACAACCGCTCAAATGAACGGATCGTAAGCCCATTGAAGTATTGCTTGTCTTTGTCTTCTTCTACAAGATAAATCATTCTTATCACAATTTTTTGCTATTGCCTTAACGTGTCTAGTAAAATTTAACCATCTTTGAATTTGAACTTCGTCCATACCTTTAATTCTTCTGCCATTTGAATACCTGCAATACCACTGAAACCATCCAAGCGGATCTTCTTTAAAAATCCATCCCTTTTTAATCCATTCCTCTCTAGGTAATCCTGATTTTATTTTGAATCTATTTAATTCAACATCAAAACTTTTACTTAGTTTAGCTTTCGTAAACCATGATTTAGGAAATTCTTTCATCTCTTTATCTTTAAAGTATGATCCACCAAAAACGCCAAGCTCTAACATTTCTTTAGGAGTAAGTTGTGGTTTAAATAATTTATAAATATCTTTTTCTTTTGGCAAAATTAATTACCTTTTTTTGATTCTAAATAATAATCAATACTACACATTTGTGGTTTGTTTGAAATGATTATTAATAGTCCTCCCATAATAGCGGTATTTTTCAAAAAAGATATTAATTGCATACTATTACCGAAATCGGTGTGAAAAATAAGTGTAACTGTTAAAACAAATAAAAATAAAACGGAAGCCACAATTCTAGTTTTAAAACCTGCTATTAAAACTAATGGAACTATAAATTCAAAGACTAACGATGGATAAAAAAGAACTTCGGGAACACCGTATTGAGACATATACATCATGCCTTCATCAGGAGAAAAAAATTTTCTTACGGCTTCAATAATGAACAATGAAGATATAAATATTCTTCCAAAGACTTCAACTACATGCATTTAATTTTTTTCTATTACTTCTTTAAGCTCAGCGTATTCTTCACAATTACAATTTTTTAATACTGCTAGTCTTTCTTTAGCGAGCTCAACTCTCCCTGTTTGAACGTATAATTCGCCCAAGTATTCGTTGATACCATTATGATTTGGTTTTATTTTGAGACCAGCTAAGTAGTGTTTCTCAGCTTCTTCAAATTTTCCAGTTTTTCTTAATGTAAAACCTAAGTAATTTAAAATATCTGGATTGTTTCTATCCTGCTTATGAGCTTCCTGTAATTTGTCTAAAGCTTTAACGTATAACTTAGTTGCTCTATCAATTTTATCTTTTTTCTCAAGTTTTTCAGCTCTAGAAATAAACTGTTTGGCAGATTTGTACTGATCCATATAATTATCTGAACCACTATCACTGCTGCTATCGCCGCCTGCCCCATGAGAAACACCTAAATACTGAGCGAATATAAATGTTGCTATTAAAATTATAAATATTTTTTTAAACATGTTTATAAGTAATAATAAATTTTATTTAATTTCTTAATTATATCCAATGTTATTTAAGTCGCAGCAATAATCTGATTGGATTCATGAATATTTTATATATAGTTAAATATGGGAAGTATAAAAGATTCGCTCACATTTGACGACGTAAGCCTTATTCCTCAAGAGTCTTCGGTTGTGCCCAACGAAACCATCACAAAAATTACTTTACACAAAAGCTTGAATTTACAGATTCCGTTAATTTCATCTGCAATGGATACTGTAACAGAGTCTAAAATGGCAATAGCCATAGCAAAGATGGGAGGAATTGGAGTTATTCATAGAAACTTATCAGCAGACGCACAAGTTAGTGAAATTAAGAAAGTAAAAAAGGCAAAATTTTTAGTAGGTGCCGCTATAGGTGTTAATAATAACGATTTAGATAGAGTAAAAAAAATTATAGAAGCAAACGTCGATATGATTGTAATAGATACAGCACACGGACATACACAAAAAGTTTCAAAAATGATTTATAATGTTAAAAAAATTATAAAAAAAATCCCACTTTGTGCAGGTAATATAGCTACTGGGAAGGCTGCAAAATTTTTGGCGGGTTGCGGGGTTGATATAGTAAAAGTTGGAATTGGACCAGGCTCAATATGTACTACAAGACTAGTTGCAGGAGTTGGAGTACCGCAGTTGAGTGCAATATTGGATGTAAAAAAAGCTTTAGGAAAAAGTAAAATTAAAATTATTTCAGATGGGGGAATAAAATTTTCAGGTGATTTAGCCAAAGCTATCGCTGCTGGGGCTGATGCGGTAATGATTGGATCACTTTTTTCAGGAACAACAGAAAGTCCTGGAAAAATTTTAAAACGTAAAGGAAAATTATATAAAACTTTTAGAGGCATGGGATCTGCTGGCGCTATGTCAGTTGGCTCTGCAGATAGATATTATCAAAAAAAATTTAAAGATATTTCTAAATTTGTACCAGAAGGAGTAGAGGGAATAGTAAAATTTAAAGGCTCTGTGAATAAAATTATATATAATTTAACTGGTGGATTGAGATCCTCGATGGGATATTTAGGAGCAAAGACGATTAATGATTTGCAAAAAAGAGGCGAGTTCGTGAAAATTAGTAAAGCTGGTTTTTACGAAAGCATGGTTCATAATGTAGACCAAGTTATAAAATAAAAATGGATCAAGAGAACTTAGAAAAAATAATTATTGTAGATTATGGCTCACAAGTTACACAATTAATTGCAAGAAAAGTAAGAGAGATTGGTGTTTACTCTGAAATAATAAATTTTAATAAATCAAAAAAAATCAAACAAAATAAATTTATTAAAGGGATAATTCTATCCGGCGGACCCTTAACTATAACTAAATCAAATTCTCTAAATCTTCCTGATAACATCTTAAATTTAAAAAAACCTATTCTTGGAATTTGCTATGGACATCAAATATTAGCTAAGAAATTTGGTGGTAAAGTAAAAATGTCAAAAACAAGAGAATTTGGATTTGCACAAATTAAAAGTAACAAAATATGTCCTTTAACTCAAAATTTCTTCAAAAATAAAAAAAATTCAGTCTGGATGAGCCACCAAGATATAGTAACTAAAATACCAAGTGGATTTAAAAAAATAGCTTCAACTCAAAACTCAAAATTTGCAGTTATATCAAATGAAAAGAAAAAGTTTTACGGAGTACAGTTTCATCCTGAGGTTACTCATACCGAAAATGGAAAAATAATTTTAAAGAACTTTGTATTGAATATATGTCATACAAAAAAATTGTGGAGTCTTAGAAAACAAAAAGATTTAATAATTAACGATATCAAAAACAAAGTAAAAAATGAAAAAGTCATATGTGCTTTATCAGGAGGTGTTGAT
>CACFQM010000027.1 GCA_902568425.1 uncultured Pelagibacteraceae bacterium
CTTTAATGGCATTTAAAATTAATTTTTTTGAACCATGACATGTAACCCCTATAATTTTTCTCTTTTTTAAAATTATTTTTGCTTTTGTTATTGAGCCATCTGATTGCCCTAAATGACAACCGTCAGAATTTAGTTTTTTGGCAATATAAATAGAATCGTTTATTATTAATTTGACTTTATTTTTTTTCGTAATTTTTTTTATTTTTTTACCAATTTTTAAAATACTGGAAAAAGAATAGTTCTTTAGTCTTAATTGGAAATATTTGACTTTATTCGAAGAAAGAACTTCTTCCAAATCTTTATAGAAGTTTATTTTGATCTTGTTTGGAGATATTAAATATAAAAATCTTTTCAATTTTAAGCGGCAAAATTTTGCTCGTTCTTTTCTTCCCATTTCGCCTCGGTTGAGGCACCATTCATCTTAGCTCTGTGATCAAAAACTTTTTGAATATTTTTAACATCTTTCATTGATTTTGCCCAAGTTTTAAGCGCAGACTGCTGTAAAGCCCTTCCATAAGAAAAAGTAAAATTAAAATTTGTATCATTAATCTTATTTATTGCATTTAGATTTTTGGTTGCCTCAATTTCACTTTGTCCTCCAGATAGAAATGCAACCCCCGGAACTTCCTTAGGCATAGTTTTCTTTAAACAATCAAGTGTTTTGCTAGCAATTTCTTCTGTAGAAGCTTTTTGTTTGTAATTTGTACCAGGTAGTATCATGTTAGGTTTTAAAACTATTCCTTTTAGATTTACATTATTTATTTTTAATTCATTGAAACATTCAATTAAAACTTTACTAGTAACTTCATAACATCTATCAATCGCATGATTTCCATCCATTAAAACTTCTGGCTCAACTATTGGTACCATTTTTGCTTCTTGTACTATTGCAGCATATCTTGCTAATGCATGAGCATTCGCTTTAATACATTGCTCGCTAGGATGCTTAGATGAAATAGAGTATACAGCTCTCCATTTTGCAAATCTTGCACCCAACTTATAATATTCTTCCATTCTTTCTCTTAAACCATCAAGTCCCTCAGTTATTTTTTCATCATCTGAACCAGCAAGAAGTTTTGCTCCTTTATCAACTTTTATGCCTGGTATAGATCCACTTTTTTTAATTAATTCGGGGATTAAAACTCCTTTACTTGAAGTTTGTCTTATCGTTTCATCATATAAAATTACTCCACTTATGGATGTTTTCATGGAGTCTGATGTAAATAATGTTTCTCTAAAATGTAGTCTATTTTTTTCATTCGACTCTATATTTACACTTTTTAATCTTTTACCCATTGTTCCTGTGCTTTCGTCAGCAGCAAGAATTCCTTTGCCTTTTGTTACCATTAATTTTGCTATTTCTTCTATTGTCATAAATTAATTTGTTAATACTTTTACACCAGGGAGCTGCTTACCTTCAAGAGACTCCAAAAAGGCACCACCAGCTGTTGATAAATGGGTAAAAAGTTTTTGATAATCTGTATTTTTAATTGCAGCTAATGTGTCTCCACCACCAACAATTGAAATTAAAGATTTTGATTGAGAGTTTTCAGCAATTTTTTTGGCAATCGCAATAGTTCCCCCGGAAAAGTCTTTATTTTCAAAGTATCCCGCTGGTCCATTCCAAAAAACAGTTTTCGAGTTTTCTACAGTTTTGTTTATTAGATCAACAGTTTTTTTTCCAATATCTAAAACCATATCTTCTGATGTTATTTCGTTAATAGACTTTAGTTTTGGACTACCATTTAAATCATTTGACACAATACAATCTAAAGGAATTATAATATTGCATTTGTTTTTTCTTGCAGAAGTATAAATATCTTCAATTATTTTCTCTGTACCTTTTTCCAAAAGAGATAAACCTACATTAAAACCCTTAAATTTTAAAAAATTGTTAGCCATTGCCCCAACAATTATTATGTTATTTGTATTTTGAATTAAATTTAAAAGGATTTTGATTTTGGTAGTAACTTTCGAGCCACCGATTATAGAAGTTACAGGTTTTTTTTTATTTTTTAAAATTAAATTAATTGATTGGATTTCTTTTTCTAATAGTGGACCACCATAACTATTAATATATTTAGTTATTTTATGTAAAGATGCTTGTTTTCTATGTGAGCAAGAAAAAGCTTCATTAATATAAAAATCTCCTAACTTAGATAAATTTTTTGCAAAATTTTCATCATCATTTTCCTCCTCCTCAAAAAAACGAATATTTTCGATCAGCAAAACCTCCCCGGGCATTAAACTTTTTGAGGCGTTTACAGCATCATTGTTTATTTCACCCTGGTAAAATGAAATTTTACCTCTAAGATTTATTTGTAAATAATCAAATATTGGTTTTAAGGACATTTCTTTCACTATTTTTCCTTTAGGTCTTCCAAGATGTGAAATAAGAATAATTTTTGCTTTTTTCTCTATTAATTTATTAATAAACGGTTCAATAATTTTTATTCTTGTATTATCCTCTATTTTAAAATTATTAATTGGAACATTGAGATCTAACCTAACAATAATACGTTTATTGCTTATATCCAATTTATCTGAAAAAATTTTTAAATTAGACATTTGTCCAATTCTTTTTAAACATTTTTACTTACTATCTTGACAACTTCATCGCTAGTTAAATTAAATAGTTTGTAAACTTCTTTATAAGGACCACTTTTGCCAAAGGTTGTCATACCAAGAGTTACACCATTTTTACCTACAATATTTTTCCAACCCGATTGGCTAGATGCCTCTATTGAGACCTTAAAGGTATTTTCACCTAAGATTTCTCTTCTATAGTTATCACTCTGTTTTTCAAAAATGTCAAAACAAGGTACAGATATTACTTTTGAGTCTATATTAATTTTTTTGAGTTTCTCGAAAGCCTCCAACGCAATCTCAACTTCTGAGCCAGATGCTATTAAAGTCACCTTAGTATCATTATTATCACCTTTTAAAACATAAGCACCTTTAGCACACATGTTTTCTCCAGATTTATGTTCACTAATGTAAGGTAATTTTTGTCTTGATAGGGCTATCGCGCTAGGATTATTTTTACTTTTCAATGCAATTTCCCAACACTCAATTGTTTCGTTTATATCTGCTGGTCTAAAAACATTTAGATTTGGAATAGATCGTAAACTTTCTAATTGTTCTATTGGTTGATGAGTTGGCCCATCTTCACCTAAACCTATAGAGTCATGTGAAAAAATATAAATAACTCGCAAATTCATAATTGCCGATAACCTCAAAGAGGGTTTCAAGTAGTCAGAAAAAATTAAAAAAGTTCCTCCAAATGGTATTAACCCCCCGTAAAGTGCTAGACCATTCATAGCCGCGCCCATTACATGCTCTCTCACGCCATAGTGAATATAATTTCCGGAAAAATTTTTTGCATTTATTATTTTTGATTTTTCAGTTTTGGTATTATTTGATCCACTAAGATCTGCAGAACCACCAATTAATTCCGGTAAAGTATTTGTTAGAGTTTCTATAACTATTGATGAACATTGCCTTGTAGCCATTTTAGGTT
The DNA here is from genome assembly GCA_902568425.1 of uncultured Pelagibacteraceae bacterium. Lineage (GTDB taxonomy): Bacteria > Pseudomonadota > Alphaproteobacteria > Pelagibacterales > Pelagibacteraceae > Anoxypelagibacter. Next base: position 3,521 of record CACFQM010000027.1, read on the forward strand.
TAGTTTGAAAAAATTTTAGTTTTTCATCACCCATTACTTTATCTAAATTTAAACTCAATTCACCCTTGATTATTCTATCTAGGTCATTTTTTACTTTAGGTTTTTTTTCCAAATTATTTTTCCATTTTTTTTCTAATTCTTCCCCTTTATTTCCTATTTCTCTCCACGAATTCAGAATATTTTCTGGAATCTCAAACGGCTGGTATTTCCAGCCAAGTTTTTTTCTAACTAATTTTATTTCATCTTCTCCTAATGGAGACCCATGCGAAGACGCCTTTCCAGACTTATTTGGAGATCCAAATCCAATAATTGTTTTACAAGATATAATTGTTGGTTTTTTTGAATTATTAGCTTTTTTAATTGCCTTAGCTATTTGCTTGTAGTTATGACCATTAATCTCTTGAAAAGACCAGCCGTACCCCTCAAATCTTTTTTTGTAATTATCTGAGACACTTAGAGAAGTGGCCCCATCAATAGAAATTTTGTTATTGTCGAAAAATACGATTAAATTTTTTAAATTTAAATGTCCAGCTAAACTCATCGCTTCATGGCTAATTCCTTCCATAAGATCTCCATCACTAGCGATTACATAAGTTTTATTGTTTATAATACTCGAACCAAGCCTTTTTTGAAGAATTTCTTGGGCGATAGCCATTCCAACTGAGTTGCCTAAACCTTGTCCTAATGGACCGGTTGTAGTTTCGATACCAGAGTCAAACTCATATTCAGGGTGACCAGCGCATATTGAATTTATTTGTCTAAAATTTTTTATATCCTCTAATTGAATCTTTTTATAACCAGTTAAGTATAGAAGAGAATATAATAGCATCGAGCCATGACCTGCTGACAAAATAAATCTATCTCTATTTATCCAGCTAGGATTTTTTGGGTTAAACCGCAGGTAGTATTTAAATAGAACTGTTGCAACATCGGCCATACCCATGGGCATTCCGGGATGCCCAGAATTGGCTTTTTGAACAGCGTCAATTGACAAAAACCGTATAGCGTTTGATAATTCTTTTAATTTTGGATCCACTTATTGAATAGGTATATAGACTCCAATTAATGATATCAATAATATGATATAAATAAAAATTATTTGATGGAAAATTTGTACAGTAAAGAACAAAGACTAGAAAGCGCTTTAGAAAAATTAAAGAACCTAAGCGGTTCTTTTTCCACTGGAGACAGCGACATAAATAGTCTCAGTGTGGAAAAGAATCAATTACAAAGCGAAAAAGATCAGATAGAGAGAAAATATAATCAACTTTTATCTGAGTATGATACCCTGAAAAAAAAATTAGAAGAAATGCAAAAAGAAAATAGCAAAAATCAAAAAATTCAAGACCAATTTAATCAAGACATTGATGAATTGGGTAGGGAGACAGAGTCTTTGGTAGAGGAAATTGATAAATGGCAAACGTAAATATTAAATTTAATAATAAAGATTATTTATTATCTTGTGATGACGGTCAAGAAGAGGACCTTAAAACTTTGACCAAATTTTTAGACAAGAAGTACTCAAGTTTAAAAGAAAAGTTAGGAAACATAGGCGAGAATAAACTGCTTTTAATTACATCTATTCAAGTTATAGATGAATATTTTGATTTGAAACAAAGAGTTCAGTCGCAAAAAGAAAATTTTGAAAACTTATCAAAAAAATTTAAAGAGATGAGATCTCTTGCGATAGATTATAAGGGTGGAAAAGACAAAGAAATATTGAATTTAAATTCTGAAATAGATAAATTTAAGAAAATGGTAGTTGAAAGTCAGGGAATTTATGAAAAAATGCTTGAAAAAACTACTCAATCTCTTGAGGAAATTATAAAAAATTCCGAAAATAGTTCAAAAGTACAGTAAATGCTTTCTAAAGAAATACTTAGAAAGAAATTTTCTTTGATAAGGAAAAAGAAATATTTTGAAGTTAAGCAAAATTTCTTTTCACCAATATTAAGGATAATAAAAACATATAAATTTAGAAATATTGCATGTTATTACCCCTCCAATTATGAATTAAGTACCTTGAAACTATTTAAATTATTAAACAGCAATAAAAGAATTTCAATACTTCTCCCATGTATTTCAAATGGATCTATGAAATTTGTAAAATGGAATTTACAAGAACCCCTAAAAGTAAATAAATTTGGTTTTTTAGAGCCTATTCAAATATCTAAAACCATAAAGCCTGATTTGATAGTGGCGCCATTACTTGCATACGATAAATCAAAAAATAGACTAGGATACGGTAAAGGTTATTACGATAAATTTCTAAAAAAAAATATAAAAACCATTACTATTGGAATTGCTTTTTCTTTTCAAAAATATGATAAAATTAAAACTTCAAATTATGATGTAAAACTAAATTATATTTTAACCGATAAGGGAATTTTTTAATTTTTATGAAAATACTTGTTCTTGGCGATATAATGGGTCCTTCTGGAATGAAAGCTATAAAAGAAAGGTTACCTGAATTAATAAAAGATAAAGAGGTAGATTTTGTTATAGTAAATGGTGAGAATGCTGCTGACGATGGAGTGGGCATAAGCAAAAAAAATTTAGATGATATTCTTGCCGCAGGAGCAGATGTAATAACATCTGGAAATCATATCTGGGATCAAAAAGAAACAACAGAATTTATCAAAAGTGAAAAAAGATTACTTAGACCTGAAAATTCATTAAAGCCAGTTCCTGGAGATGGTTATGGTATTTTTAAATCCAGAAATAATAAAAAAGTTGCTGTTTTAAATTTAATGGCAAATGTTTTTATGAAAAAAAGTGAAGATGTTTTTGAAACCGCAAAACAGTTTATCAAAAAAATAAAACTTAAGGAGAATACTGATTTTATAGTAATAGATGTCCATGGAGAAACTACTAGCGAAAAAATGGCTATGGCATACTTGTTTGATGGCAAAGCTACTGTTTTAATAGGAACGCATACTCATGTTCCAACTTCAGATCACAGAATTATGGAAAAAGGAACGGCATATCAAACTGACATAGGAATGTGCGGAGACTATAACTCTGTTATTGGAATGAATAGAGATA
>CACFQM010000028.1 GCA_902568425.1 uncultured Pelagibacteraceae bacterium
GATCAAATTCACTTTCCTGTCTTGTAATCGCTAAGATTATTTCTTGTGATGGCATTGATTTTCCCTTAAGCATTCTCGGAGTGTTTATTATCGGATAGTTAAATTTGTTATAAAATCTTTTTTCATATGATGCTTTTTTAGATACTTGAATAGAATAATCGTATCTCCCAACATTTGTAGCAAGTTTTGCAGCAAGAACCTCACTTCCTTTTTCTATATTTAATTCAGCAAGATGTTTTATTATATCTTTGCTATATTTAGTTTTATTAAGCTCATATAAAAGAATTACATGTTTTGTGAGTGGATTTTCATTAAATTCTTTTTCAAATTCTTTAGAGTATTTAGAGTCATCGAATAGTTCAAAGTCTTCAAAAGGTTTAATTTTCTGAAAAGATAATTGACCGTAATAGGTCGTTAAAAATTTTGATCCTTCTTCATAAAATTTTGTAGCCAATTTTTCATTTCCAATTTTTTCATATGTTTTCCCAATCCAGTATGCTCCTCGAGCTAAACTAATTGGATATCCAACATTGTCATAAAAACTTTTAAAATGTTGAAGGGCTATATATGGATCATTTAAAAAACTTAAAGATATCCATCCAGACATCCACTCTGCTTCAGCATATTCTGGTCCTTCACTCATTGAATGGTTTTTTGCTACCTCATATGCCTCTTGATATCTTTTTTTGTAAATTAAAGACCTTGAAATTATAGATCTCTCTTTCCACCATAATTCAGGTTTTATCAAAGCTGTTTCATTATTGGGAATTTTATTTATTATTTCTAAAGAAGAGTCTAACCTTCCTCTTCGTCTTCTCCATTTTAATCTGTCGTAATTTAATCCCATATCATTTTTAAACCTTGCTGGAACATCAGCTATGGCTTTATCGACACCATAAGAACTGCTCATTACAATTTGTCTAGCATTATAAAGTGCTCTGTGATCTTGAGGTAAATACCTTAAAATTCTTTTTAAATCCCATCTTTTATACTCCCATGCCATATACTCAGCTCTTTTAATATGATCAGATGAATTTAAAATTTTTTTGTATTTTTTATTAAGATATCTTAGATCTTTAGAGCTTAAAGATGCTGTAATCCAACCTTCTTTAATCAATTCAGATCCCTCAGAAATATTTCCCTTTAATATATATGCTTCTCCTAATTTAATTTTTCCAAATCCACTAAGTGGAGGATTTGAGACAAACCAACCAATAACTGTATTGGGGCTAGTGGTTTTTAAATTTATTTTATGTTCAGCAAGATATTTTAACCTATTGATCCGTGGGTAGTCTGGGTTCTTGTCAATAAAACTTATATATTCATCAAAACTTGATTTATTATTTTTTTCTTTAAGGTAAATCCAAGTTATTAAATTTCTAAAATCTTTATTTTTAACTCTTTTAGTAAGAGTAAATGCTGTACTCCATTTTTTTTGAGTTATATTATCAAATATTTGTTTAGCATAATCATAATCTTTTCTTGATAAAATATTTGAACTTTCAGCAACCTTTGTAATTTTCTTTTGATATGTAACGGGTTTTTTTGCTGGTAAAATAAGCTCATTGCTTATTGTTTTTGAAATTACTTTTTCTTTTTGTGTTAAAATAATTTTTTCCTTTTCTTTATTTTTTACTGGTATTTCATTTTTTTTTATTTTTTGTTCAACTAACTTTTTTTTGTTATTAGCTACCTGAGGCTTTTCTTTTGGTAATAATTGTTTTTTAACTAAAGTTTTATTGATTTTAATATTAGGTTTCTTTTTAGGTAATATTACACTTGTCTTTTTTTCATTTTTTACTGTCAATATTTTGGGTTTAGATTTAGGAAGAAGTTTTAAATTAGTATCAGATAAAGCAGATAAATATGATAAACTGAACAATAAAAAAACTAGACTAATTAAATGTTTAAGCATAAAATTATGAGAATTTAGTTTAATACTATATAAATAAATATGTTTAAAGGTTCAATCGTAGCTTTAATTACACCATTTAAAAACAATGTTTTAGACCAAGATAAATACGGGTCTTTAATACATCATCATATAAAAAATGGAACAAATGGAGTTGTTCCAGCCGGTACAACTGGCGAGTCGCCTACATTAGATCATGATGAGCATAAAAAGGTTATCGAAATAGCAGTTAAAGAAACTAATGGTAAAATTCCTGTAATTGCAGGAACTGGGTCTAACTCAACATCTGAAGCAATAGAACTTTCTATACATGCTGAGAAAACAGGAGCAAACGCTCTTTTAATTGTAACACCATATTATAATAAACCAACACAAGAAGGTTTGTATCAACACTACAAGGCTATTAACGACAAAGTTGGAATACCAATTATTATTTATAATATTCCTCCAAGATCAGTAGTAGATATGTCAGTTGATACAATGGCAAGACTCTTTGAACTTAAAAATATATCAGGTGTTAAAGATGCAACTGCCGATTTGAATAGAGTTGATGAACAATTAAAAAAAATGGGACCTGAATTTATTCAACTTTCTGGAGAAGATGGAACAGCTCTGGAATTTAATTTAAGAGGAGGAGTTGGATGTATAAGTGTGACAGCAAATGTTGCACCAAAACTTTGTTCAGATTTTCAAAATGCTTCTTTGAGTAAAAATAATAGTAATTTGATTGCAAAGGCAAAAGAAATAAATGAAAAACTAATGCCATTACACAAATCTTTGTTTATTGAAAGTAACCCTAGTCCCGTGAAGTATGCAGCAAGCTTATTAAATTTATCTTCAGAGGAAGTTAGATTACCTTTAGTAAAAGTAACTGAAAAAACTAAGAAAGAAATACAAAAGGCACTCAAAATTGCAGAACTTCTTTAATGAAAGTTAAGAAAAATACTGGAATTAAAATTGTTTGCAATAATAGAAAAGCAAGTTTTAACTATTTTTTTGAAGATTTTCTTGAAGCAGGTATAGTTCTTAAAGGCTCAGAAGTAAAAGCATTAAGAGATGGAAAAGCAAATAGTTATGCAGGTGCAAAAGGTATGATGCAATTAATGACATACACGGCAAAGCTAGTAGCGAAGCAAATGGATGTCACTTATAGTAAAAGAAAATTAACTTCTGATCCTGAATATAATATTAATCTTGGAACTTATTATTTTAATTCTCTATTAAATGATTATGCAGAGGTATATCCATTTGCTATAGCCGCATATAATGCGGGACCCAAAAGAGTAAGGCAATGGCGAAGATTAAATGGTGATCCAAGCAAAAATAAAATTGATTATGTAAATTGGATAGAACTAATAAAATTTGAAGAAACAAGAAATTATGTTCAAAGAGTATTAGAAAATATGAATGTATACAAATATATGCTTAGTCAAAAACCTGTAAAGCTAGAAAAGTTTTTTAATTAAATGGCGGTGAGGGCGAGATTCGAACTCGCGGTAGGTTATTACACCTACGGAAGTTTAGCAAACTCCTGGTTTAAACCAGCTCACCCACCTCACCAAAGATTAGTTTTATATATTATTATTAGAGAGAAAAAAACTATTAATTTAAAAAACAAAAAAGACTTTTTTTTGCTCTTTAAAAGTTTTTATCATTAGAGCTCTTGAAAGAAATAGAATAAAAAACCCAAAAACCCAATTCATTAAAAGTATTCCATAAAATATTTCATTAAAATAACCATTGTAAATATTAAGTATTACCCAAACAATAACAAAGGGTAATATAACCATTCTAAATAAATTAGAATAAAATATAAAGTGAGTTTTTTTAAGTGCTGTAAACAAAGCGTGGGAAATAAAAAAAACTGGGTATATTGGTCCAATAAATGCAGCGATTTTTAAATAGCTAGATCCAAATTTAATTACCTCTAGGTCGTTTGTGAACAAACTGACTATAAATTCTGAAAATAAAAAAATTATGATACCTGAAATAATCATAATTATAATTCCTATTATTACAGCTTTATTGTAAACATCTCTTACCCTATCATATCTCCTTGCTCCAAAATTTTGTCCTGCTATCGTGATTACTGCTGTATTTAAACCTATAACAGGAAGAGTAAATATATGCTCAAATCTTATGGCAGCACCATAGCCTGCGATCGCACTGTCTCCGAAGATACTAATAAAAGAGAGCATAATATAACTACCAACAGCAACTAAAAAAAGTGCAAAAGTTATTGGCATACACTGATTAAAGATGTTTATAAAAAAATTTTTTCTTATTAGAAAATTTTCAGTTTTCAAAACAATTTTTAAGATAGTTTTATTAACTTTGTAAAATAAATAAATACAAGCACAAAACTGAATTAATATCGTTGAAATTGCAAGACCAGCAATACCAAAAGCTGGTACAAATAAAAATCCAAAAATAAATATTGGATTAAGTATTATATTTGCAAATAAACCTACGATTAGAACGTTTCTATATGTTTTGGTATCACCTTGTGCATATAAAACTGCAGTTAATGATGTAAGTATAAGAAAAAATAAAGTTCCATAAAATATTATATCTGTATATTCTTTGGCTAGGGTAATACTATCTGTTGAACTTCCCATAAATTGCAAAATTTCGTATGAAAAAAATACACCTAAAAAAGTTAAAACTATTGATAATAGAACTGAATATAAAAGTGTGTGGTAAGTGTAAATTGATGCAGCAAATCTATTTCTTTGTCCTAATGAATTTGATATTAAAGAATTACAACCAGCTACTATTCCAATTCCGGCAGAAATAATTAAAAAATAAAGTGGAAAAGATTTTGCTAACGCTGCAAGAGCATCTGGGGAAATTTGTCCAGCAAAAAATGTATCTACTATATTGAAAAGAGTTTGGAACAAACTACCCGTACTAGCAGGGATTGCTATTTTTTTAAGAAGTTGAGTTATAGGTCTTGAGGTTATGTTTGAACTATTTTCCAATTGAACCTCAATAATATTCTTTTTTAAAGAAATACTTTTTCCCCATTTTTTTTGCTAACAAGATCTGTTTTTGCCTCATTGCAAATCTTTCTTTTTGAGAACTAGATAATTTATCATAACATTTTGGACAAGATATACCTGTTTTATATTTTTTTGATTTTTTTTCGTCTTTAGATACAGGTTTTCTACAGCCACTACAAATAATATATGTTCCAAGTTCTAGCTTATGTTTTAAAGAAACTCTATTGTCAAAAACGTAACACTCTCCATTCCATAAACTTGATTTAACGTTAATATTTTTTAAATAATTGATTATCCCACCTTTAAGTTGGTAGACTTTCTTAAACCCTTTTTTAACCAAAAAATTAGTCGCTTTTTCACATCTTATACCGCCAGTACAAAACATAGCTATTGGTTTTTTTTTACTGATTTTTTTTAGATATTTAGGGAAATCTCTAAAATTATCAATATTAGGGTTTTCTGCACCTTTAAAGGTTCCCATATTAAATTCAAAAGGTTTTCTAGCATCTATTATTTTAATATTACTTTTCCTTAAAAATGAATTCCATTTATTGGGTTCAATATAAGTTTTTTTCTTGTTACTTTGGGATAATTTTATCCCGATAGGAACAACCTCCTTTTTGATTTTAATTTTCGGTTTATGAAAAGGTTGAAAAGTACATGTAGATGAATTGTCTGAGTCAAAGTTTTTAAAATTATAAAATTTCTTTATTCTGTTTATAATTTCTAAAATATTTTTTTTCTCTCCTGAAATTATTCCGTTTAAACCTTCATTTGAGATGATAATTGTGCCTCTTGCTGAATTTATTTTTAAAATACTATTAAATTTATCTTTAAAAGATAAAAGACGTGTTAATTTTTTAAACTTATAAAAACCAAAAATATAGAACATTTAAACTTTCTTACAAATTGTAATACCGTCACCTAAAGGCAAAATAATTTTTTCCACTCTATTATCATTTTTTACAAATGAGTTAAACTCTCTTATTATATTAGTAAATTTATCATTTTTGTTTCCATTAATAACATCTCCGTGCCACAAAACATTGTCTATCAAGATAAAACCTTTTCTATTTATTAATTTCAAAGACAGATCAAAATAATTTTTATAGTTATCCTTATCTGCATCTATGAAAACCATATCAAATTTTTTTTTATCATTTACAAGTTTTGTTAAATTATTTAAAGCCGGGCCTATAAAGATATCTATTTTTTTTTGAAAACCAGCTTTAGAAAAAAAATTTTTTGCAATCTCAGAGGTTTTCTTATTTTTATCTAAGCAAGTAATATGTCCATTTTTTGGTAAGGCTAAGGCCATTGTTAATGAACTATATCCAGTAAAGGTTCCAATTTCCAAAACTTTTTTTATATTAAAAGATTTTATGAAAAATTGAAAAAAATATCCTTGTGATAC
>CACFQM010000029.1 GCA_902568425.1 uncultured Pelagibacteraceae bacterium
TTGCTTTTCTATTTCCTTGGGCAATATCGCTTGGAAATATCGGTTTATTAGGTTTTTACTCAATGATGGCATTTTTATTTATTTTAACTATTGGTTTTATTTATGAGTGGAAAAAAGGAGCATTAGAATGGGAATAGGGTTTTTTAATAAAGAAAAAGAAAAGCAAATTCCACAGGAGTTTAAACAAATCGCAAAGGATTTTAGCGAAAAAGGATTTGTAACAACATCATCAGAGAATTTAATAAATTGGGCGAGAACAGGATCTCTACACTGGATGACGTTTGGCCTTGCATGTTGCGCAGTAGAAATGATGCAAACATCTATGCCTAGATATGATCTTGAAAGATTTGGCGCGGCACCAAGAGCCTCACCAAGACAGTCTGACGTTATGATTGTTGCAGGAACATTAACAAACAAAATGGCAGCACCACTTAGAAAAGTTTATGACCAAATGCCAGAACCAAGATATGTAATATCAATGGGTAGCTGTGCTAATGGTGGAGGCTATTATCATTATTCTTATTCTGTTGTCAGAGGTTGCGATAGAATTGTACCAGTCGATATTTATGTACCTGGATGTCCTCCATCGGCAGAGGCATTATTGTATGGAGTGCTTCAGCTTCAGAAAAAAATAAGAAGAGAAGGAACTCAAAATAGATAATTCAAATGAATCTTACTGACCTTAATAAACTGATAAATTCAGAGTTAACAACTAAAATAAAAAATACCAACATTGATAACAATGAGTTAGCAATAGATGTCAAGGTTGAGAATTTATACCAAGTAATTTTATTTTTAAAAACAGATGAAAAATGTAAATTTAAACAACTTATAGATATTGCAGCAGCAGATTATCCAGATGAAGAATATAGATTTGAAGTTTGTTATTTGTTTTTAAGTCACGAAAATAATTTAAGAATAAAAATTATTATAAATTTTAACCTTGATGAAAAAATTCCATCAATAACTAAACTTTATCCTTCTGCAAATTGGATGGAAAGAGAAGTTTTTGACATGTACGGAATAAAATTTAAAAACCATCCAGATTTAAGAAGAATACTAACAGATTATGGATTTGATGGTCATCCACTTAGAAAAGATTTTCCTCTAACAGGTTTTAACGAGGTTAGGTACAGCGAGAAAGATAAAAAAGTAATCTATGAGAAAGTTAAATTAGAACAAGATTATAGAAAATTTGATTTTGATAGCCCTTGGGAAGGAACAAAATACATTGATGAAATTAAAAACAAAGGAAAACAAGATGGCTAAAGAAAAAAAAACAATGAACTTAAATTTTGGACCTCAACATCCAGCAGCGCATGGAGTTTTGAGATTGATTCTAGAGTTGGATGGTGAACTTGTTGAAAAAGTTGATCCGCATATAGGATTATTACATAGAGGAACTGAAAAATTAATTGAGCACAAAACATATGCCCAAGCATTACCTTATTTCGATAGACTTGATTATGTTGCGCCAATGAACCAAGAACATGCTTTTGCACTTGCTACTGAAAAATTATTAGATGTTCAGATACCAATTAGAGCTCAATATTTAAGAGTTATTTTTTGTGAGATAGGAAGAATTTTAAGTCATTTACTAAATATAACAACACAAGCACTTGATGTAGGAGCTTTGACACCTTCTCTTTGGGGATTTGAAGAAAGAGAAACACTAATGACATTTTATGAGAGAGCATCAGGATCAAGATTGCATGCCAATTATTTTAGAACTGGAGGCGTTCACCAAGATGTTCCTAACAATCTTTTAGTTGATATAGGAAAGTTTTGTGAGACATTTCCAAAAATAATTGATGATCTAGAAAATTTATTGACCGATAATAGAATTTTTAAACAAAGAAATGTTCAGATTGGGATTGTAACCAAAGAGGAAGCCATTGCGCACAGTTTTTCTGGCGTAATGTTAAGAGGATCGGGAGTGGCTTGGGACCTGAGAAAATCACAACCATACGAGTGTTATAAAGATTTAGATTTTAAAGTGCCTGTAGGTAAAAATGGTGATTGTTACGATAGATATCTTTGTAGAGTTGAAGAAATGAGAGAGAGTGTAAAAATAATTAAGCAATGTTTAAAAAAAATACCAACTGGTCCAATAAAAACTGTTGATGGAAAAATATCTCCGCCAACTCGAGATCAATTAAAAGAGTCAATGGAAGCTCTAATTCATCACTTTAAACTTTTTACAGAGGGATACAGAGTGCCAGAAGGAAAAGTTTATACCGCAGTGGAGGCACCAAAAGGAGAATTTGGAGTATATCTAATATCAGATGGAAGCAGCAAACCCTACAGATGTAAAATAAGAGCCCCGGGCTTTTCTCATCTTCAAGCAATGGATTATTTGCTTAAAGGACATATGTTAGCTGATGTACCCGCGGTTTTGGGTTCTCTTGATATTGTCTTCGGAGAGGTTGACAGATGAGTTTAAAAAAAATTCATGATAATCAACCTGATAAATTTGAGTTCACAAAAGCTAACTTGGAGCTTGCTGACAAAATTTTAAAAAAATATCCATCAGATCAAAAAAAGAGTGCCGTAATGCCATTACTTTATTTAGCTCAAAATCAAAATGAAAATTGGATACCTTTAGCTGCAATGAAATACATAGGCAAATTCCTCTCTATGCCCTACATAAATGTTTATGAAATAGCAACTTTTTACAGCATGTATAATTTAGCTCCAGTTGGAAAATATTTCGTTCAAGTTTGTACAACAAGCCCATGTGTGTTAAGAGGTGCAAATAAGCTAGTAGATATTTGTAAAGAAAAGATATCTAACAATCAAAACGAATTATCACAAAATAAACTTTGCTCGTGGACTGAAGTTGAATGTTTAGGCGCTTGTATTAATGCACCAATGATGCAGGTCAATGAAGATTATTATGAGGATTTAGATGAAGCAAATACAAAAAAAATATTAAATTCTCTTTTAGAAGACAAGCCGTTAAAACCAGGATCTTACAGAAATAGAAATAACTCTGCACCAGAAAAAAATCAAATACTAACAAACGGACATAAAAATGCTTAAAGAGGAAAATAAAATATTCAAGAATTTATATAACGAACAAGGTTGGGAGTTAGAAAATGCTCTTAAGAGGGATGATTGGTTAGATACTAAAAAAATTATAGATAAGGGAAGAGACTGGATTATCAATGAAATTAAAGCCTCAGAACTCAGAGGTAGAGGGGGAGCTGGCTTCTCGACTGGATTGAAATGGTCTTTCGCACCAAAAAAAATTGGTTCAAGACCACATTACTTAGTTATAAATGCTGACGAGTCTGAACCTGGAACTTGTAAAGATAGAGACATACTTAGATTTGAGCCTCAAAAGTTAATAGAAGGATGTTTGATCGCTTCTTATGCTGTAAATGCAAAAGTTTGTTATGTTTATATAAGAGGAGAATACTTGAATGAAGGTAAAAGACTTCAGGAGGCGATAGACGAAGCTTATTCAAAAAATTTAATTGGTAAAAACGCGTGTAGTTCAGGATGGGATTTAGATATTTATATTCACTATGGCGCAGGAGCATATATTTGTGGTGAAGAAACCGCTCTTCTAGAGAGTTTAGAAGGAAACAAAGGTCAACCAAGATTAAAACCACCTTTCCCAGCTTTGGTTGGACTTTATGGTTGTCCAACAATTGTAAATAATGTTGAAACAATTGCTGTGGTTCCAACAATATTGAGACGTGGAGCTAAATGGTTTGCTTCTATGGGTAGACCAAAAAATACAGGTACTAAAATATTTTGTATTTCTGGAAATGTAAATACACCTTGCAATGTTGAAGAAGAAATGGGTATTCCATTAAAAGAACTTATAGAAAAACATGGTGGTGGAGTTATAGGAGGCTGGAAAAATCTTCAGGCTGTAATCCCTGGTGGATCTTCAATGCCAATGGTTCCGAAAGATATATGTGAAACATTAAAAATGGATTTTGACTCTTTAGTAGAGGTTAAAAGTGGATTAGGCACTGCTGGAGTAGTAGTTATTAATAAAGATGAAGACATTGTTAAATGCATGGCTAGAATTGCAAGATTTTACAAACATGAAAGTTGTGGTCAGTGTACTCCTTGTAGAGAGGGTGCAGGATGGATGTGGCGTATCCTAGAGAGAACAGCAAAAGGAGAAGCCACACATAAAGATATCGATTTATTAACTGATGTTACCAAACAAATCGAGGGTCACACTATTTGTGCATTTGGAGAAGGTTCAGCATGGCCTGTCCAGGGACTTTTAAGACATTTCAGAAAAGAAATTGATAAAAGGTGTTTTTCTGAACCAATTATTAAAAAGAAAAGAAAAATACCATATTTAATTGATCAACATAAATTAGAAAGTAAAGATGCCTAAAATTTTTATAAACAATAATGAAATAGAATTTAAAGAGGGCATGACGGTTTTACAAGCTTGTGAACTGGCAGGTGTTGAGATTCCAAGATTTTGTTACCACGAGAGATTATCGATCGCAGGAAATTGCAGAATGTGTTTAGTTGAAATGGAAAAATCAGCTAAACCAATTGCTTCATGTGCAATGCCTGCAGCTGAGGGAATGAAAATTAAAACTAATACCAAAATGGTTGAGAAAGCTAGAAAAGGAGTAATGGAATTTTTACTCGTTAATCATCCTTTGGATTGCCCCGTATGTGACCAGGGTGGTGAATGTGATTTACAAGATCAATCTTTATACTACGGTTTTGATGGATCAAGATTTAAAGAAAACAAAAGAGTAGTGAAGGATAAATATATGGGACCTCTAATTAAAACTCAAATGACCAGGTGTATTCATTGTACAAGATGCATAAGATTTGCAACCGAGGTTGCGGGAGTATCTGAACTTGGCGCAATAGGGAGAGGAGAAGATATGGAGATAACCACATATCTAGAAAAATCAATGACTTCAGAATTGTCAGGTAATGTAATAGATTTATGTCCTGTTGGCGCTTTAACTTCAAAACCCTATGCTTTTGAAGCAAGACCCTGGGAATTAAAAAAAACCGAAAGCATAGACGTGATGGATGCTGTTGGTTCAAATATAAGAATTGATAGCTATGGTTGGGAAGTTAAGAGAATTCTGCCGAGACTTAATAATTCAATAAATGAAGAATGGATATCAGATAAAACTAGATACGCTTGCGATGGATTATTAAAACAGAGACTAGACAAAGTTTATATTCGAAAAGAAAACCAATTAGTAGAAACAAATTGGGATGATGCAATTAATTTAATTTCTTCAAAGATAAACTCAACAAACCCTGATAAAATTGCAGCTCATGTTGGAGGTCTAAGTAGTTTCGAAACTATAAATTCATTTAAGAAATTTTTAGAGGAAATCAACGTCAAAAATTATGAATTTAGAGAAAAAGACTTTTATGTAAATTCTGATCAAAAAATGAATTACATTTTCAATTCGTCAATACAGGGAATTGAAAAAGCAGATTTTATACTTTTAGTGGGTGCTAACCCAAGACATGAGGCAACAATTTTAAACGCAAGAATTAGAAAAACTTATATAAAGAATAAATTACCAATATTTTCTATTGGTGACCCAGGTGATTTAACCTATCCGTATAAAATAGTTGGAAATAAAACTGAGGATATTCAGAAAATTTTAGATGGCAAAAGTGAGATTAATAATTTATTAAAAAAATCAAAAAACCCTCTAGTAATCATTGGTGAATCAGCACTAGAATTAAAATCTGGAAAATATATTTTTGAAGGTTTTAAGGAGTTTCTCTATAAAAATAAATTTATAAACGAGGATTGGAATTCTTTCAATATATTAACTCAAAACGCTGCTACAGTTGGTGCATTAGATTTAAACTTTTTTAACAAACCTAACGGAAGTGGAAATTTTTTTGATAAACTAAATAATCATCATTTTGATCTGTTATATTTGGTTGGTTCTGATGAATTAAATTTTCAAAAAAATAATGAGTTTATTATTTATCAAGGTAGTCACGGAGATAGAATGGCTCAAATTGCAGATGTAATATTACCTAGCCCAGCTTATACAGAACAAAATGGCTTTTTTATAAATTTAGAAGG
>CACFQM010000030.1 GCA_902568425.1 uncultured Pelagibacteraceae bacterium
AGCAAGAATAGTAGCGCCGATCATGTGCTTTTGGCCCCCAAGAATTAGCACTCTCCCCCTTGAATATTTGTTGCTAGATTTTTTTTTCCATGGAAATTTTTTAATCCAAATATTTGGTGTATTTTTAATCAATTTCATTCAATTAGGAATTGTATAATGTAAAAAATGCATAGCAGCCATATATTTTTTTAGCATACTTGAAATGTAAAAATTTGGTAATGTAAATCGTTTTTTCAAATAATTTGAAGGGAATTTATGAGTGCTAGTTCAGTTAAGAAGATTATAAAAGATAAAGAAATCGAATACGTAGACCTAAGATTCACAGACCCAAGAGGAAAACTTCAACACGTTACTATGGATGCAACAATAGTTGATGAAGACATGTTAAATGAGGGAGTTTTCTTTGATGGTTCATCTATTGCTGGATGGAAGGCGATTAATGAGTCAGACATGATTTTAAAACCAGATTTATCAAGAACGGTGGTAGATCCATTTACATCGCATAATACGCTTAATATATTTTGTGACATTCTTGATGCGATTAAAAAAGACCCTTACGAAAGGGATCCAAGAGGTACAGCAAAAAAAGCAGAAGAATATTTAAAGAAAACTGGTGTGGGAGACAAAGCTTACTTCGGACCAGAACCAGAATTTTTTGTTTTTGACGATGTTAGATATTCAAACGATATGAATCATACGGGATTTAAAATTGATAGTTCCGAAGGTCCGTATAACACTGGAAAAAAATATGAAAATGGAAATATGGGTCACAGACCAGGTATTAAAGGTGGTTATTTCCCAGTTCCACCTGTTGATAGTGCCCAGGATATGAGAAGCGAGTATTTAAAAGCAATGAAAGATATGGGAATTAAAGTTGAAAAACATCACCATGAAGTTGCTCCGAGCCAACATGAGCTTGGAATGTATTTTGGAACATTAGTTGATCAAGCAGATAATCTTCAACTTTATAAGTACGCTGTGCACATGGTTACACACTCTTTCGGTAAGACGGCAACTTTTATGCCTAAACCAGTTAAAGGTGATAATGGTTCTGGTATGCACTGTCACCAGTCAATATGGAAAGGAAGTACTGCAGTATTTTCTGGAAATAAATATGCTGGTTTATCTGATACAGCATTGCACTACATCGGAGGAATATTAAAACACGCTAGAGCGATAAATGCTTTCGCTAATGCAACAACGAATAGTTATAAAAGATTAATACCAGGTTTTGAAGCGCCTGTATTATTGGCATACTCAGCAAGAAACAGATCTGCGTCGTGTAGAATTCCAATTACACAAAGTAAAAAAGCTGCAAGATGTGAAGTTCGTTTCCCTGATGCAGCTGGAAACCCTTACTTAACGTTTTCTGCATTATTAATGGCTGGTCTTGATGGAATTAAAAATAAAATCGATCCAGGTAAATCTTTAGATAAAGATTTGTACGCTTTAAGTGAGTCTGAAGTTAAAAAAATTCCAACAGTTTGCGGTTCTTTAAGAGAAGCTATGGAGAGCTTAGACAAAGATAGAAAATTTTTAACACAAGGTAATGTTTTCACTGATGATCAAATAGATGCTTACATCGCTCTTAAGTATGAGGAGATTTATAACTTTGAGCACACTCCACATCCAATGGAGTTTCAAATGTATTATAGCTGTTAGAAATGAATAAAATTTTTTTAACAATCCTCCTAGCGTGCTTTGTAACAATATCATCTTTTGCAGCTGGTCACATAACTAAAGCACAAAAAGAAAGTACTATCGAATGTCTTGGTCATTATACTGCTACAGCTGTATTACCAGCAGATACGGTTGAAGTTAAAGATATTGAGATAGCTCTAGCCGCATCGAAAGTAATCCGAGAATACCTTAACAAAGAAGGTATTAAAAATGATGAAATAAATAAAGGAATGAACGTTTATGTAGATAAAGTTTACGGTAAACCTTTCAATAAGGAGAAAAACAGTGAATGTAATAAGTTTATCTACAAACTGATCCCAGGATCAGAACAAGAAATAGAAAAATTATCTAGAACTATTTACCAGGGTTAAACTAGCAACAGCTACATTTTTTACTTTTTAAGATTCTGCTATCAGCTATCTTACCTTTGTTGATACCTTCTTTAATAGTGTATTCGAAAGTACCATTTGCACCTTTGTTGACAGCTTTTATCTTATTTTTGAAAAGAGATTTTTCTTTCTCTTTCTCTGATCTTTCCCTTGCAAAGCTTTCTAAATGCTTAGTGTCTCTCATGATTCATTATACCTTAAATGACTCTCCGCAACCACAACGTTCTGTTTCGTTAGGGTTTTTAAACACAAATTGTGAGGAAAATTTATCAGTTTTATAGTCCATTTCGGTTCCTAGAAGATACATGATTGCGTTAGAGTCTATAAAAACTTTTACTCCTTTATCCTCTATAACTTCCTCATTTTTTTTTGCCTCTTTTGCATATTCCATTATATAAGACATACCTGCGCAACCACCAGATTTAACACCTACTCTTACCCCAATAGCAGAACTTTTTGCTTTGGACATAATTTCTTTAATTCTATTAGCAGCGTTATCGCTTAATTTGATTACTTGTTCACTCATAAATTTAATTCTAGTTTGGCGGCTTCCGACATTTTAGACTTGTCCCAAGGTGGATCCCACACTAAATCGAGTTTAACTTTAGAAACTCCCTTAACCTTCAATATATATTCTTCTACTTGTTTGGGCAAACTCTCGGCAACTGGACAGTTTGGTGATGTGAGTGTCATATCAACTTTAACATTACTCTTTTCATCAATATCAATTTTATAAATTAAGCCAAGTTCGTAAATGTTAACAGGTATTTCTGGATCATAAACTTTCTTTATTTGTTTAATAATTTTCTCTTTTAAATCACTCATAAATTTATTTCTCTGTATTTACCACTTTTTTGTTATCTTCTGCAGCATGCAAAAACGTATGCCAAGCCAAAGTAGCACATTTTACTCTCATTGGAAATTGTTTTACACCAGACAGAGACATAATTGTTGTGTTTTCATTATCACTTAAACTATTAATTCTAGGTTTTGAACCTTCTTTAAGCATATTGATAAAGCTCTCCAAAATATTTTTAGCTAAATTAAAATCTTTTCCTTTAATTATTTCTGTCATAATCGATGCTGATGCAATTGATATTGCACAACCTTCCCCTTCAAATGAAATATCCTCTACCTTTTTTTCGCCATTAAGTTTTAAAAAAACATGTACTTTATCTCCACAAAGAGGATTGTTTCCTTTTGCGTCTTTATTAAAACCATTACATTTTTTTTTATTTCTCGGATTCTTGCCATGATCCAATATAATTTCTTGATATAATTCTTTCAAATCCATTTAATTATTAAAAACTTTATTACATTTGTTTATAGATTCATTTAAAATATCTATATCTTCTTTGGAATTGTAAATTCCTAATGAAGCTCTTGCTGTTGCTGGTATTCCCATTTTATCATGTAATATTTGACAACAATGATGTCCTGCTCGTATAGCAACGCCATCATCATCTAGGATTGTAGCTATGTCATGTGGGTGGATTCCTTTAATTGTAAAAGATATAATTGCACCTCTTTCCTTTGGATCACCAATAATTGAAACAGAATTATTTTTTTTAAGTTTTTCTAAACCATATTCTGTAATTTCTTTTTCATGTTGAGTAATTTTTTTAATACCAATATTTTCTATAAACCTGATAGATTCTGCAAAACCCACAATTTCAGCTGTCTGTAAAGTACCTGCTTCAAATTTAGTGGGACTTTCAGGAAAGGAAATATCATCTTTTTTAACTTCATCTATCATCCCGCCTCCACCTTGATATGGAGGAAGTTCTTCTAACCATTTTTTCTTAGCATAAAGAACACCAACACCCGTTGGACCGTACATTTTATGACAAGACATAACGTAAAAATCACAATCCAATTTTTGCACATCTAATTTTAGATGTGGTGCTCCTTGACATCCGTCTATTAAAACTGGAATTTTTTTAGTTTTTGCTAAATCAATTATTTTACTTAATGGCAATATAGTTCCAGTAACATTCGAAACATGTGTTACTGCTATTAATTTAGTTTTACTAGTAATTAACTTCTTTATTGAATCAATACTTACCTCTCCTTGTTTATCGCACTCTGCAAATTTAATTACGGCTCCTTTTCTTTTTCTTAAAAAATGCCAGGGTACATAATTTGCATGATGCTCTAATTCTGTAATTATAATTTCGTCCTTATCTTGTATAAATTTTTCTCCATAAGTTGTTGCTATCAAATTAATTCCCTCTGTTGCATTCTTAGTAAAGATAATCTCCTCTCTAAATTTAGCGTTAATAAAATTTTTTATAAGGTCCCTAGTTTCCTCAAACCTGTTAGTTGCTGTAACAGCAAGAGAGTGCATGCTTCTACCTACATTCGAAAATTCTTTTGAGTAGAAATTAGAAATTCTATCTATAACTACTTTTGGTTTCTGTGAAGAATTTGCACTATCTAAATAAACTAATTTTTTACCTTTTACCTTATTTGAAAAAATAGGAAATTTTGATTTTATTTCTTTAATATCCATGAATTTGTATTTCTATTTTATTTTCAATAAATTTTCTGACTGAATTACTTTTTATATCTCCAATTATCTCATTTAAAAAACCATTAACTAATAATTGAACAGCTTGTTTTTTACTTAGTCCTCTCGTCATCAAATAATGAATAGAATTTTCATCAACGCTTCCTGAAGTTGAACCATGAGAACATTTTACATCATCCGCGTATATTTCTAATTCCGGCTTTGAATTAAACTCAGAATTTTCACTCAAAAGTAAAGCTTTACTTAATTGATAAGCGTTGGTTTTTTGCGCAATATCTTTAACATATATTTTTCCCTGATAAACACCTTTACCTTCAGCATCAACAACGCTTTTTATTTTTTGATAACTTTTGCAATTTGGTACAAGGTGATTTATTTTGGTTTTAATTTCCTGGTGCTTATCTTTGTTAATAAATAATGCTGATTTTATATTGCACTCGCAACTTTCTCCCTCAAGATCAAACTCTGCGTCAATTTTATTAAACTTTGGACCTGATGAAAAAATAAAACTTGAGTAATTAGAATTAGATTTCATTTTGCCTTTAGAGAATTTATAAAAAAAACCCTCGTTTTGGTTTTCCTGT
>CACFQM010000031.1 GCA_902568425.1 uncultured Pelagibacteraceae bacterium
ACCCTTGAAAATCCTCTCACCTTTAACTCTCTCAATATTTTTTTATACGGTAAAGAATTGTTTTCAGTTTTTAACTTTATAATTTTTACCTTTTTTGATTTAAGAAAATTTTCTTTTTTTTTATCGTGAGAAGCTGTTACGATGTACGTAGGTATCGTTTTGCTAGTTTTGAAAAGCTTTAAATTTTTATTCAGCTTAAAATCTTTATCTATAATTACCCTTTTCGGGCTGAAATGGTGCATGCCATTTATTCTGCAGTTGAGTATTGAATTATCTTTATTAACAGTTTTGTATGTGCTTAGAATACAGTCATATTTTGATCTAAGTAAATGTCCTTGTAATCTTGAATAATTATTGGTAATCCATTTAGCTTTTTTATTTACTGAAAAATAATCTTTTGAAATTGCAATTTTTACATCTGTATAAGGTAACTTTTTTTTATCTTTCGATAAAATATAACTTTTATAAAAGTTTAAAGAATCCATTTTCATTATTCCAATGTTAACTTTTATATTAGATTGATTTAAAAGTTTTTTTGCTTTATTAAAAGTTCTCTTATCTGGATCAGTTATTGAGTAATATACTTTTTTAACATTCTTCTTCTTAATGATATTAATACATGGTGGAGTTAAACCGTGATGAGTACAGGGTTCTAAAGTTACATAAATTGTTGAGCCATTAAAATTTTTTTTTTTATTTAATGCATTGGTCTCTGCGTGTGGTCTTCCATTTAAGGAAGTTTTGCCTGATGATATAACGGTATTACTCTTAACTACAACACACCCAACAGATGGATTTTCCTTAGTTGAGCCAAGATGTTCATAAGCTTTGTCAAAGGCTAATTGCATAAATTTTTTATCTAAGATTCGTTGAGTAATTTTCATGATTTGTTTTTGAAAAAGTTAAATTTAATAATTATACTTTTTTGGGTTTGCCGTCTAATTCGTCGATATACTCACCAAATTCTACCACTTCTTTAAAATTTGTGTAAACAGAAGCAAATCTTATGTATGCAATTTTATCTAATTCTTTTAGAGCTTCCATCACTTTCTTTCCAATTAAACTTGATGGTATTTCCGATTGTCCTAGTTCTTCAAGCTCTCTAGAAATTTTTGAGACTACCCTTTCAATTGTATCTTGATCTGTTGGTCTTTTTTTTAATGCAGTGAAAAAAGATTTAGCTAATTTTTCTCTATCAAATGATACTCTTCTACCATTTTTTTTAATTACAGAAAGCTCTCTATGTTGAACTCTTTCAAAAGTAGTAAACCTCATTGCTTTGCTACAAGGACATAATCTTCTTCTTCTTATAGCTGTTCCATCTTCTGTTGGTCTAGAGTCTACAACAGAAGTGTCTTTTTCTCTACAAAATGGACAAATCATAATTTAATTTTTAAACAAATGATTGTATATAGGAAAATTAGAACAGAGATCAATTACTTCTTTTCTCACTTCTGACTCGATTTTTTTATTGTCGTTAGGATTTTGAGAAAGACCTTTTACAACTTTAGTAATTAACTCGCCTACTTTTTTAAATTCATTTAGACCAAAGCCTCTAGTGGTGGCTGCTTGAGATCCAAGCCTTATTCCTGAAGTAATTGTCATTTTTTCAGTATCAAAAGGAATACCATTTTTATTACATGTTATATTTGAATTGCACAAGCTTACCTCAGCAGCTTTTCCGGTAACTTTAAAAGGTCTCAAATCTACTAACATGAGATGTGTATCAGTTCCCCCAGAAAAAATTTTAAAACCATTATTTTTCAAAGTTTCAGATAAAATTTTTGCATTAGCAAGCACTGCTTTAATATAATCTTTGAATTCAGGTTTAAGAGCTTCTTGAAAAGCTGCTGCTTTAGCTGCAATAACGTGCATTAAAGGTCCACCTTGGTAGCCAGGAAATACAGCTGAATTAAATTTTTTATATAGATCTTCTCTGTTGGTAAGAATAATTCCTCCACGACCACCTCTTAAGACCTTATGGGTAGTTGAAGTTACAACATCCGCATAATCAATTGGGTTTGGATATCCATGGCCAGCTACTAGACCAGAAAAATGTGCCATATCAACCATTAGATAAGCACCTATACTATCAGCTATTTCCCTAAATTTTTTAAAATCTATTATTCTTGAATATGCGCTTCCGCCAGCAATTAATAGTTTAGGTTTATTTTTTAATGCTAACTCCTTAACCTGATCGTAATCAATTAAACCAGTTACTTTATCTACTTCATAATGAAAAGCATTTAACCATTTACCGGATTGTGCAACTTTGGCACCATGAGTTAAATGACCACCAGAATTTAAACTCATGCCTAATATTGTATCTCCAGGTTTTAAAAGAGCTAGATATACTGCTCCATTAGCTTGAGCACCTGAGTGTGGTTGAACATTAGCGAATTTACAATTAAATAATTTTTTTACTCTTTCTAAAGCTAAATCCTCAGCTTTATCTACAAATTCACATCCACCGTAATATCTTTTTCCTGGATAGCCTTCTGCATACTTGTTTGTCAGAATAGATCCTTGTGCATCTAAAACTGCTTTAGAAACAATGTTCTCCGAAGCAATCAATTCGATATGCTCTTGTTGTCTCTTAAGTTCAAGTTTTATGGAGTTATATAGTTCAGGATCATTCTTAGATAAATCATTATCGAAAAAATCTTTATAATCCTCACGTGTATTTTCTAAAATTTTTGGCATTTTATTATATTTAAATTTTTTTAATTCTTCTTAAATGTCTTCCACCTTCAAATTTAGTGCTTAAAAAAATATTAACAAGTTTCAACGCTTCTCTTTTATTAGTTAATCTTGATCCAAGCGCAAGTATATTAGCATTATTATGAGTTCGTGACAAACGTGTTGAAACTGAATTATAGCATACAGCAGCCCTTATTTTTCTCAATTTATTTGCTGACATTGCCATGCCTGTTCCAGATCCACAAACCAATATGCCCATATTAGTCTTTTTGGACGAAATATTTCTTGCGACTTTTTTTGCATAATCAGGGTAATCCACCTTATCTTTGTTGTAAGGTCCAAAATCAAGAACTTTAACTTTATTTTTAATTAATTTTTTTTTTATAATTTCTTTTAAAGTAAACCCTGCGTGATCTGAAGCTAGTGATATTTTTTTAAATATTAATTTCAATTAATTAAATCTGTTTTCTAACATACAAGCAACAATATGAATTCTATTTTGTTCGCCTCCATTAAAAAAATTATGGTATCTTGTATTATTAGTAATCCAAACTTTACCATTTGCAGGCATATGTTTAGCTACATCTTCTATAACCATTTTGCATCCAGGATTTGTTATAATTGGAACGTGTAATCTAGGTTCTGGATCTTTGTGCCAGCTTAAAGTTGATCTTGGTTCTTTTAATAAAATTCTAACTCTTCCCAACTTAAATTTTTTACTTAATGTATTATATACTTCTTCAAAATAAGTATTTTTAAAATCGTCTATTAGTTCTGTATATTTAGACTCGTCTATAGGTTTGTCTCTTTTAACTTCCTTGCCTGTTTCATCAGGCATAGTCCAATATACTCCCCTTACATTATGGCCTTGGATCGAGTTTTCATCACCAGGAATCATATTCATTGGTATTGCATGAAAATTAGTAATTCCTAAAGTTTGATATTTAGATTTTTTTAAAATTTTATCTAAATCTTGTCTTAATTTGTTTATGTCAAAATTTAAGTCAGGTACTTGGTAAAAATCATTAATCGTGTTTGCAGAGGACATAATGTATAGTTATTACACTTTTTTTTATATTATAATATTATATTTGTCGCATTTAAAAAAGTTTAAAGGATAAAAAAAAATGAAGTTTTACGGTAAATATCCAAGTTTAAGATTGAGAAGGAATCGCAAATCTAGTTGGGCTAGAAGACTTGTTGAAGAAAATAATATATCTGTAAATGATTTGATTTTACCTATTTTTGTAACAGAGGGTAAAAATAAAATAGAAGAAATCAAAACAATGCCCGGTATATACAGATATTCTATTGATAGAATTAATAATATTGTAAATAAAGCAAGCAAGGTAAAAATACCTCTTGTTGCAATATTTCCTAATACTCCTAAATCGAAAAAAGATATTTTTGGAAGTGAAGCTCTAAATGAAAATAATTTAGTATGTAGAGCGATAAGAAAAATAAAAAAAAATAATCCTGAAATTGGAGTAATGGCTGATGTTGCACTAGACCCATACACTAGTCATGGACACGATGGAGTGATAAATAAAAAACAAGTTTTAAATGATGAAACTATTAAAATATTATCAAAGCAAGCGATTCTGCAAGCAGAGATGGGTTGTGATGTTATAGCGCCATCAGACATGATGGATGGTCGTGTTGGAATAATTAGAAAAAGTTTAGATAAAAATAATCATAAAGATGTTCAAATACTATCCTACTCTGCGAAATACGCTTCGAGTTTTTATGGTCCTTTTAGAAATGCGATTGGTTCAAAACAAAAAAGTAAGATAAATAAAAAAACTTATCAGATGAATTACAAAAACTCTGAAGAAGCTATTCGTGAAGTAGCTTTAGATATAAAAGAGGGTGCGGATTTTGTTATGATAAAACCTGGGTTACCATATCTAGATATTATAAAATCAGTCAAAGAAAATTTTAAGATTCCTGTTTTTGTTTATCAAGTCTCTGGTGAATACAGTATGATAAAGAATGGTATAAAAACTGGTATTCTTGATAATGAGTCAATAATTGAAAGTCTAATATCTTTTAAAAGATCTGGAGCTTCTGCGATAGTCACATACTTTGCGTTGGATATTGCAAAAAAAATTTAATTTATTTCTAAAAACTTATTTTCAA
>CACFQM010000032.1 GCA_902568425.1 uncultured Pelagibacteraceae bacterium
AGTTTTCAACAAAAGAAAAAGCTATAGAATACGCAAAAAAAAACAATATTAATTTCCAAGTTATAGAACCGAAAAAATCAAATTTTATAATCAAATCATATGCGGATAACTTTTTGAAAGATTAAAATGTGGAGAAGTTTTTTTACAGATAAAAAATGGATGTATTGGAGTTATGGAGGCGGTCTACTCATATTAATTTTAATAGTTTTTCAAACATGGTTGTCAGTTCAATTTAATACTTGGTATGGTTCTTTTTATGATTTGTTACAAAAACCCCCTGAAACCGGAGGTCTTGAACAATTTTATGAAAGATTAACTTTTTTTCTTTATTTAGCTATTCCATATGTAACCATTATTTCATTTACAAATTGGTTTACTCGAATGTGGACTTTTAGATGGCGTGAGTCTATCACGTTTTCATATATGCCTTATTGGCGTAACGTTGATGTCAAAGTTGAGGGTGCATCACAAAGAATTCAAGAAGATTGTAGAGATTTTGCAAATATAGTAGAAAATATTGGACTCGATATTGTTAGAGCTATAATGACACTTATAGCATTTTTACCCATTTTATGGACTCTTTCTGAAAACGTTGTTGCACCTTATATAGAAAATATTTCAGGTTCTTTAGTGTGGGTAGCTCTTTTAGTGAGCCTTGGAGGTCTTACTATAAGTTGGTTTGTTGGTATTAAATTACCTGGTTTAGAATATAATAATCAGAAGGCTGAAGCTGCATTTAGAAAAGAATTGGTTTATGGTGAAGATGATAGAACAAGATATGCATTAGCACCATCTGTATTAAAATTATTTACCGGTATAAGATTTAATTATCATAGATTATTTTTACACTATGGGTATTTTGATTTATGGTCGATACTTTATAGACAAATATTTGTTATAGTTCCTTTTTTAATAATGGGACCAGGTCTATTCACCGGAGCTTATACATTAGGAATCATGATGAGAGCCGTAAATGCTTTTGGTGAAATTAAAGATGCTTTTAATGTTTTCCTATATAACTGGGTTCAAATAAATAAACTAAGATCTATTCATAAGCGTTTAAGTGAGTTTGAATTAGCAATCGGATTTAATAAAACATTAGGAAAAGCTAAAAAAACTGATGTAAGAGTTTAATGGAGATTTACCTTAAACTTGTAGATGTATTTTTTCCTGTTTTCCTAGTTATTGGTATTGGGTTTTATTTTGGAAAAAAAAACCCTAAATTTGACACTGATTTTATTACTAAGTTAACCGGAACATTCGGAACACCAGCTCTAATATTTTATTCACTTACATCAACTGGCGTTAATCTTGAAACCTTTATTGAATTTTTTACTTATAAAATAATTATGGTATCTGGTTTTGCTTTTGTAGGGATCATTACTTTAATTTTAACTAAAAGAGATATTATCTATGAGTTACCTCCTTTAATTCTTCCAAACAATGGGAATATTGGTTTATCTGTATGTTTATTTGCTTATGGTAATACCGGTTTTGGTATTGCCGGAGCTATTGCATCAGTAATAATGCTTTTACACTTTACTTTGGGTATTTTTTTAGCAAAAAAGAAATTAGATTTTAAAATACTATTTAGAAATGGTCCAATTTATGGAATTTTATTTGCTTTTATTTTTTTATATTTTGATTTAAAGGTTCCTACCTTTTTAGAAAACGCTACTCATCTGATATCTTATGCAACTATATTTATGGTTTTAATGGCTTTAGGTATTGCTCTTACAAAATTAAAAGTATTTTCCTTTAAGCTCTCATTAATAAACTCGTTTACTAGAATGTTTTTTGGTCCAATTATTGGTCTTTTAATCATTTATATCTTTAATTTGTCTGGGGTAGAGGCGGGCGTTATATTTATTCAGAGTTCAATGCCTAGCGCGATTTTAACCTATTTAGTGGGGTCTATGTACTCACCTAAAAAGGTCGTTGATAGCATTGCCAGCACTATTTTCGTGTCTACCTCCATATCGTTTTTCACTTTACCTATTGTTGTATACTTATCTCTCAAGTATTTTGTTTAATTAGTCTATTTTTTATTTTAAAGTATCACTTTAAGTTATTAATCTATATACTTGTTTTTATTAAATAAATTGATATTTAATATTTATAATTAATAGCGAAAATAATAGGAACTCATAAAAAAAATGGCATATTTCATTTTGCTTGTCTAATAATAGGGTCTTGTACGTAAAAATGGCTTAAAATAAAGCTTTTTGGAGTCTATCATTTCGTGGCTTGCCAAGAAACAATCATTATTATTTGATGGAATAGGGGAGCAATGCAATATCAGAATATAGCGTTTAATGGGCCATATATAGGCCTATTTTCGTGATATATGCATATAGGCTCTAATAGACCGCATAAAACCTATATTTTTAAAAAATTACACCCTTAGATTGCAAAAAACGTTGAAAAATAAGGGTTTTTTGGGCATAAAATAACCCATTTTTAGGGCTTTTTTTGATAACTTGAGTACTTCTTTGAACCCTTATTGGGACCCACAAATATGATTGTCCAGGCTGATTTACCCTCTGGGATCTTTAAACTATGTCTGTCTGAGCCCTTTCTAAAACCGATATAACCAGGCCTTCTCCAAAAAGTCCCGTTTTCCCTTGTTTCCCAATAACCACCCTTAACTACAATAGTCAAATAAGACCAATAATGGTCGTGTAAATCGCCTCTATCACTCTTTAAGATCTGGTGAACGAAGATATTGAAAGGGAACCATTTAGGTCTTTTACGAAATAAAGGATAGTATCTAACCATAAACGGCTCAGCTTTATCATAATCTGGCCAGCTTGGACCTCGGTCCATTACAATTCTTTTTCTAGACTCGAACATCATCTTATTTTTAATCACTTGACTTTAAAAATCATCTATTATATTACTAGTGATAATTAATTGTTATCAATAGTAATAGATATGAATGAACTAGTTACAGATCTAAAAGCCTTACATGAGGAAACTCTTAATAACCTTAAAAGCTCAAAAGCAAGCAATACTATAAGAGCTTATAAATCAGATTTTAAGGACTTTGGAGCCTTCTGTGCTAAGCACGGTTTCAAATCATTACCAACAGAACCCAAAATAGTAGCTTTATATCTAACTTATCTATCTGGAAAAGACTCTAAAATGAGTACTTTAAGGCGTAGATTAGTCTCTATAAGCATGATTCACAAACATAAGGGGCATTACCTGGATACAAAGCATCCCATAATTATTGAGAACCTAATGGGTATTAAACGTACAAAAGGTAGTATTCAAAGGGGTAAAAAACCTATATTAATCAATCATTTAAAAGCAATTATTAAAGTAATAGATGAAGATAAAATTGAGGAAATTAAGAAAATTAGAGATAAAACAATCATCTTAACTGGTTTCGGAGGCGGGTTTAGAAGAACAGAATTAATATCAATAGATTATGAAGATTTGGAGTTTGTACCTGAAGGTTTAAAAATCACTCTTAGAAGATCAAAAACAGACCAATTTGGAGAAGGGATGATTAAAGGACTGCCCTACTTCTCAAATAAAGATTATTGCCCCGTATCTCACTTAAAGAAATGGATAAATTTGTCAAAAATTAAAGAAGGTCCAATTTTTAGAAGATTTGTAAAAGGATCGTCATTAACAAATGATAGATTAACTGATCAATCGGTAGTTTTAATAATTAAAAGATATTTAGAAATGGCTGGGATAGATAATAAAAACTTTTCAGGCCATAGTCTAAGATCAGGATTTGCAACAGTTTCGGCTGAGTCTGGTGCTGATGAAAGAAGTATTATGGCAATGACAGGTCATAAAACAACTCAAATGGTTAGAAGATATATTAAAGAAGCGAATTTATTTAAAAATAACGCCTTAAATAAAGTTAAATTATAGACCAGGATTCTGGCCAGAAATCTTTATTATTTGAAGGATTTAAATTGTCAGAAGGTCTTACACATATTTTATTAGGATTTTGGTTCAACCAAGCACCCCACCAATGAAATGATGATGGGCTTACAATAAAATGTTTTGCGAAACTGAATAAATAGAAATCATTTATATAGTCATTATTCTGAACAAAAATAAACTTATTTTTATTGAATATTTTATCTAGATCAGAAAAATTATTAGACCAAATAAAGAATTTAGGATTATCAATTTTATTTTCAAAATATGAGACAGCTCTATTAATATAATTAATAATATCTTCTAATCTCATATCCTTTTTAGGCTCTCTTCCTCTATCGTTGAAGTAACTTGGTTCAACAAATCTATCTCTACGTACATGGATTGAAACTGAATTGCTTTCACTTAATAAATTAATAAATTTATTTTTATTGTTAATATAAGAGTTTTTTATTTTGAATTCTTCAATTAATTCATTCTTAATATCAAAAAAAGTACTTTTCGGATTCAAAATATCCCTCAAGATAAACTGTATCAGATAAAGGATAGTCAATTTTTTCGTAATAAGTTTTCTTATTTGAACCTTTCGGATCAGTCAAAAAAGCTTTGTTTTTTTGAAATCTATTTAGAGTTTTAATTATTTTTTTATAATTATGAGTTATATAATTATCGTATTTATTAGATTTATCTGCTAAATCCGCTGTTAAATTAAAAGAATTTAATCCAAAAGCTCTCCCA
>CACFQM010000033.1 GCA_902568425.1 uncultured Pelagibacteraceae bacterium
TTTTGTCTTTAATCTTTCTTTGAACGTTTTGATTCATTTTAGTTAGGATACATTATTCTAAAAAAAAAGGCCCAAAAAATATTGGGCCTTTTTAATTTAATTATGTATTAAGATTACATTAATCCAGCTTCTTTATAATACTTAATTGCACCAGGATGTAATGGAGCTGACAAACCATCAGCTATCATATTTTTCTTATCCAGTGGTCCAAAAGCAGGATGTTGAGCTCTGAAATCATCAAAGTTTTCCATAACAGCTTTTGTTACTAAGTACACAAGCTCCTCAGAAACATTAGCGCTTGTTACAACAGTAGCTTTTACACCGAATGTCGTAGCGTCTTTTTTCTGATTTGAGTAAGTCCCTGCTGGGATTACAGCTTTAGCATAATAGTCAGCTCCGTCAATTAAACCTTGAACTGGCGCACCAGTTAAATTAATTGGGCTTGCTTTTGCTTTACAAGTTGCAGCTTGCTCCATAGCACCATTAGGAAATCCAACTGAATATCCAAATGCATCTATTTTTCCGTCGCAAAGAGCTTTTACTTGTTCAGACGAAGTAAGTTCGGTAGTAGCTTTGAACATACTCATGTCTGCTCCCATAGCTTTCATTAATTCTTCCATAGTTCCTCTTTGGCCAGAACCTGGATTACCAATGTTTACAGTTTTTCCTTTCAAGCCTTTAAAATCTTTAATTTTAGATTTTTTACTTGCCCAAATTTGGAAAGGTTCATTATGAACAGAAAATACAGCTCTTAGATCGCTGAACTGTTTTCCTTCCCATTTACTTGAACCATTATAAGCATGGAACTGCCAGTCTGACTGAGCAACACCAAATTGAAATTCACCATCTTTGATTTGTCCAATATTGTAGTTAGAACCACCTGTTGAAGGTGCAGTACATCTATAAGCTTTAGCTGTACCTTTTTTTCTTCCGTGCTCAGCACTTATCGCTTGTTTATGTAACATTTTACAAATGGCGTTACCAGTTTGGAAATAAACTCCAGTTGGTCCACCTGTCCCAATTGTAAAAAACTCAGCAGCTTTTGCCACTGACATTATCGGTAAAGATAATGCAAACAACATTGCTATAGCTGAGATAGTAGAGATTATTCTCTTCATTTTTCCCCCTTGTCTTAATTGTACAATTAGATAAATCGTATCAATACGCTTAGGGCGTTGTAAAACTAAATAGCTTAATTTGGACGTTAATTTTTATAACGTATCTATAGTGTTTTAGACCACTCAACTAATTTATTGGTTCCCTCTACAATATTTGGAGCGTATTTTTTAACAAGATCATCATCTAGTTTTTTACTACTATCTATGTTCTTTAGAAAAAGATCACCATCAAAGTCGGTATAGCTGAGCCTAGCTAACATTTTATTTGATTTAAAACCAAAATCAGAACCAGGCAAAAGCGCTACTCCAGTTTTATTGAGTATATCTTCACACATTTCTGCCGAGCTTGAAAATTTAGAGTTTAAAAACTCAGGCATTAGATAAAATGCTCCTTTTGGGGGATGAATTAAAACTTTGTTGGATTTTAAATTATTAAAAACATAATTACCTACAAGTTTTAAAATAGATCTAGTTTTATTTAAATAATCACTATAATCACCTTTATAAGCTTCCACAGCTGCAAATTGTAAAGGGCTATTTACCGTTGAGTATGACTCACTGGCTAAAGTTTTTAATGCATTTAAAAAATCTTTTTGACCGTTAGGTACTGCAAAAAAACCTAATCGCCAACCCCCTGCACCACACCATTTGCTTAAACCACCACTTATGAAAGTATTTTCGGGACAAAATTTTGAAATAGATTCATAACTTTTATCAAAAGTTAAGTCTGTATATATTTCATCAGATAGAATTTTAATATTATTCTGTTTTGCGACATCAGCGATTTGATTTAAATTACTACAAACTGAACCAGATGGATTATTCGGAGAGTTAAGTATTAGTATAATATTTTTTTTTCCAATAGATTTTATTTTATCCTCAAGTTGTTTTGCTGTTGGAAACCAATTATTATCTGATGTTGTCTCAATCCAATGAACTTTATTTTTAGCTATTTCTGCTTGAGGTTCATATGAAACCCAACTTGGGGCAGGTAAAATTATTTCTCCATTAAATACTACATGCATTAACAACATTGCTTCTTTTGAACCAGGAGTTATAATTATATTTTCTTTTTTATAATCAACACCTGTTCTTTTTAATAAATATTTTGAAATTGCTTCCCTTAATTCAGGAAGTCCCTGCATAGGTAAATAATCTTTTTTATGGGCATTATCTCTTAAAACCGAAACTATTTTTTCTGGGATTGGAAAGGGGGATTGGCCAAAACCAAAGTTAAATACTTTCTTTCCATCTTTTAACAATTGTTTTATTTTTTCATTTATTGCTAAAGTAGCTGATGGTTTTAAATTAGCGATATTTTTTTTTATATCATCGTCCACTGTTTCTAAATAGTACTACAGATATTATTTATTAAAATAGAACGTTTGACAAAGTGATTCGGTCATGGTTTAATCATCTTTTGTTCTCTAACCTAGTCTATATGTAGTGTTTAAAATAAATTACAGCACAAATTAATGAAACACAGCGAAAATAAAATTGTAGCTATTTTGGGTCCAACAAACACTGGCAA
The DNA here is from genome assembly GCA_902568425.1 of uncultured Pelagibacteraceae bacterium. Lineage (GTDB taxonomy): Bacteria > Pseudomonadota > Alphaproteobacteria > Pelagibacterales > Pelagibacteraceae > Anoxypelagibacter. The sequence continues at coordinate 2,650 of CACFQM010000033.1, forward strand.
AACATACATGGCCATTGAAAAAATGTTAGAATTCAATTCAGGTATTTTTGGTTTGCCCTTAAGACTTCTAGCTAGAGAGGTTTATGATAAATGTGTTCTTAAACTGGGAACAGAAAAAGTTGCTTTAATTACAGGTGAAGAGAAAATTATACCCTCGGCTGCTAAATACTATATTTGTACAGTCGAGTCTATGCCTAAGGATAAAATAGTAGATTTTGTTGCTGTTGACGAAATCCAAATGTGTGGTGATACCGAGAGAGGACACATATTTACAGACAGACTACTAAACTTCAGAGGTGAAGCTCTTACTATGTTTTTAGGATCCCAGATAATGAAAAATATCATTTCGCAGCTTATAAAAAATGTTGAATTTATTAATCAAGAGAGATTCTCAAAACTATCCTATAATGGGTCTAAAAAAATTTCACGATTAAATAGGAAAAGTGCAATTATTGCTTTCTCAATCGAGGAAGTTTATGCTTTGGCAGAATTACTAAGGCGTCAAAAAGGGGGTTCCGCCGTAATAATGGGATCCTTAAGTCCCAAAACAAGAAATTCACAAGTAGAACTTTATCAGTCAGGAGATGTGGACTACCTGGTTGCAACAGATGCTATTGGAATGGGTATTAATATGGACATTGAACAAATTAACTTTTCAAGTCTCAGAAAATTTGATGGAAAAAAGAGACGAAGACTAAGAATGACTGAGATTTCTCAAATTGCTGGTAGAGCAGGTAGATTTAAAAATGATGGATATTTTGGAATAACTGGCGATTGTGAGAATCTTGAAGCTGATGAAATCGAAAAAATAGAAAAACACAATTTGGATGATATGAGATTTTTGTACTGGAGAAATTCAAAATTGGATTTTTCTGATCCTGAAAGCTTGATTAATTCTCTTGAAAAAAAGTCAGGAGATAGGAATCTTCATAAAATCTCTGAGTCAATAGATGAAAATATATTAAAATACTTAATTAGAGACAGAAAAATTAAAGTTTCATCGGATAACCTGGATTTGCTTTGGGAGTGTTGTCAAATACCTGATTTTCAAAAAAAGGCTTTTAATCATATTGAAGTTGTTACAAAAGTTTTTAACTTTCTGACTTCAAATAAAAATTGCATACCAAATGATTACATGAAAAATCAATTAAAAGGTTTAGACAAATATCACGGAAATATTGATGTTATCTCAAATAAAATTTCAAATGTACGTACATGGTCATATGTGGCAAATAAAAAAAATTGGGTTGAAAACTCAGATTACTGGATTGAAGCAAGTAAAAATATTGAGGATTTTTTATCTGAAAGACTCCACCAGGAACTTACTAAAAGTTTCATAGATAAAAGGATAAGCGCTTTATCAAGAGATTTAAAGCAGGATCTTAAATTAGACACAACAATAAAAGAAAATAATGATGTGATAATTAACAAACAATTGATAGGAAATCTAAAAGGATTAAAGCTAAATTTAGAGTTTACAAAAGGTACTCTTGATACAGATATAAAATCTTTAAAAAAGGCTGCTAGGCAAGGAATTGCGAACGAGCTTATAAATAGAGCAAAAGAAATTAGTGAAAAAAAAGAGCTTGAGTTTAAAGATGACTTTAAAATCTATTGGAAAGACAATCCTATAGCGAAAATAAAAAAAGGATCAAACTACTTATCTCCAGAAATTGATATTATAGCAGATGAGGCTTTAGATATAAATTTCAGAAAAGATTTAGTTAGTTCACTTAATTTATGGATTAAAGATTTAATTTCAGAAGAGCTAAAAGATTTGGTAAATTTAATTAAGTTTGAAAATAAAAACAAATATCTAAGAGCACTTTCTTTTCAACTTTACGAAAATAATGGTGTTTTAAAAAGAGATAATATTAAAGATATTGTAGACTCAATATCAAAGGAAGATAGGAAACAACTAAGACAATTA
>CACFQM010000034.1 GCA_902568425.1 uncultured Pelagibacteraceae bacterium
AACCAAAAAAATCATTATAGACAAATCATTAACAATAAATAATTTTTATAGGAAGCGGTTTAACATTAAACCTAAAATTGGTTTATTAGGATTAAATCCACATAATTTTGAATTCAGAAAAGGATCTGAAGAGTTAAAAATAATTATTCCAGCTATCAAAACTTTAAAAAAAAATAAAATTTTAATTTATGGTCCGATTTCTGGTGATACAGCTCTTAATAATCAATCAAAAAAATATGATGTGATAATAGGAATGTATCATGATCAAGTTTTATCACCATTTAAAACATTATATAACTTTAATGCAATTAATATAACTCTTGGACTACCTTATATAAGAGTTTCACCTGATCATGGAACAGGAGAAAATATTATAAAAAAAAACTTAGCAAACCCTGAAAGTTTAGTTCAATGTATTAAATTTTTTAGTAAAATTAATGGTTAAATATAAAAAATCATTAGGCCAAAATTTATTGATTGATCAAAACATAATTAATAAGATTTCAAATCTAGTTGATATTAAAAATAAAACAGTTTTAGAGATAGGACCAGGAACAGGAAATTTAACAAAAAATATTTTACAAAAAAAACCTAAAAAAATTTTTTTAGTTGAGAAAGATAAAAGGCTTTGTGAGATCTTAAATTTAGAATTAAGTTCTTTCCCAAATTACACTTTGTTTAATGATGATATTTTGAAATTTAATATTGATAAAAATTTAAGTATAGATTTAATCTTTGGAAATCTACCATATAATATTTCTACTCAAATACTTGCAAAATTTATCAAGATGAAAAAATGGCCTCCTTCATTTTCAAAAATTATTTTTATGTTTCAAAAAGAGGTTGCTGATCGAATTTTAGCAAAACCTAACACTAAAAACTTTAGTAGAATTACAGTACTCTCTAATTTTAGATTAGATATTGTTGAAAACTTTAAAATTTCAAAAAAGTGTTTTTTTCCAGTGCCAAAAGTTGAGTCAGAAATAATAGTTTTTAAACCAAAACTTAAGGAAGCTTTTAATATTAAAAATATTGAAAATTTAGAGAAAATTACCCAAATCTTTTTTTCCACCAAGAGAAAAATGATAAATAAACCATTTTCAAAAATTTTTAAGAATTACAAGGAAATTGCTAAAATATTAAAAATTGATTTAAATAAGAGACCGGCAGATTTATCAAGTTGTGATTTTTTTAGAATAACTGAAAAATATGAAAAAAAAATTAATTAATTTTTTAATTTAGATGTTTTGAAACAATTTTTTTAAGTTCGTTAAAACAATTTTCAACATTGTCATTGATGAGAACATAATCATAATCCTTTTTATGAGAGATATCTTTAGAGTATGCAAGCATTCTTCTTTTAATTGCCTCTTTGTCATCCTGATTTCGTGCAATTAACCTTTTTTCTAATTCCTCTTTGCTGGGTGGAAGAATGAACACTTTAACCAAGTTTAATTCTTTAAACTTGCTCAGTTGCTCACTCCCTTGCCAATCAATATCGAATAAAACATTATGGTTATTGTTTGTTATTTTTTTTATTGAAGATTTAGATGTTCCGTAAAAATTTCCAAATATTTGTGCGTGCTCATAAAAAGCTCCCTCTTTTAAAAGTAAACTAAATTTTTCTTTACTCACAAAATGATAGTCTACGCCGTCAACTTCGTTTGGTCTTGGTTTTCTTGTTGTATGAGACACGGAGATTTCAAAAGAACTGTTGGATTGTTGAATTTTTTTTGAAAGAGTTGTCTTTCCTGCCCCAGAAGGTGATGATAGCACAAGCATCAAGGGCTTTTTAGATTTATTCATTTCGTGAAAAAAATTACTTTAATTAGTTAGAGTGACTCTCAATAAATTTTATTGCGTCTCCAACTGTCAAAATTTTTTCAGCTTCACTATCAGAAATTTCTGATCCAAACTCTTCCTCAAAAGCCATGACTAATTCAACTGTATCTAAACTATCTGCGCCAAGATCGTCAATGAAACTTGCTTCCTCGGTTACCTTTTGTTCGTCTACGCCTAAATGATCTGCTACTATTTTCTTAACTGTCGCTCCTACATCTTTTGTCATTTTAAATTCCTTTTTGAATATTTATTAATCCGTATTAAATTTTTTCTGTTTTTTTGTCAAGACATATACATTCCGCCATTAACATGTATTGTTTCACCTGTAACATATGAGGCTAAATCAGAAGACAAAAAAGCAACACAATTCGATACATCTTCAGCTGTTCCTAATTTAGCCATGGGTATTCTTGAGATCAAATTGAGTTTAACTTTTTCGTTAATTGCATCAGTCATGTCTGAAACTATAAATCCAGGTGATACACAGTTAATTGTAATGTTTTTTTTAGCATACTCTATTGCTAAACTTTTGGACATTCCGATTATACCTGATTTGGATGCCGAATAATTAGATTGACCAAGATTTCCTGTATGGCCTACGATAGAAGTAATATTTACAATTCTTCCAAATTTATTCTTAAGCATATTTTTAATAGCATATTTTGATAATAAAAAAGTAGAAGTTAGATTAACATCAATTACTTTTTTCCAGTCTTCATCTTTCATTCTTAATGATAAATTATCAATATTCATTCCAGCATTATTAACTAAAATATCTAATCCACCTAATTCTGATGTTGTAGAATTTATAAAATTTTCAATTTCGTTATGATCTGAAAGATTGAACTTTTTAGTTTTTACTTCAGGATTTTCTTTCTTTATAACATCTAGTTTTTCTGGTTTTGTACCAGTACCTAAAACAGTTCCTCCAAGGGAACTAAACTTTTTAACTAATGCACCACCAATTCCACCAGTAGCTCCTGTAATCAAAATTTTTTTATTTTTAAAATTTATCATTTCAGACTTTTGATATCTTCAATTGTATTTATACTTTTAACATTAATATTTCCACTAATTCTTTTAGCCAAACCCGATAATACTTTACCGGGCCCAATTTCAATAAATTCATCAATACCGTTTTCGACCATATATAAGAGGCTTTCTCTCCATCTTACTTTAGAACTAATCTGATCAATTAATAATTTTTTAATAATCTCAGTATCTACAACTGGTCTTGCGGTAACATTGCTAATTATTTCCCTATTTGGTTTTTTAAAATTTGTTTTAAGAATTTTATCTTTCATTTTTTCAGCCGCACTTTTCATTAAAGAACAATGGAATGGAGCGCTGACAGGTAAAAAAATTGATTTTTTTTTATTTTTTTTTAAAATGGCACTAATTGCATCTATTGCTTTTTTTTCGCCACTTAAAATTACTTGGCTATCTGAATTGTCATTTGCAATTTCACATATACCTTTAACTTTTATTTCCTTAATCAATTTTTCTATATCTTCTAATTTAAGTCCTAGAACAGCTAACATTGCACCGTGACCTTCAGGAACGGCCTCTTGCATTGATTTACCTCTCTCATGTAAGAGATATAAAGCATCTTCAAATGTGAGTGTTCCAATTGAAACTAACGCGCTATATTCACCTAATGAATGCCCACAAAAATATTTTATATTTTTAATGTCGACACCAAACTCCTCTACGATAAGTTTATAAATTGAATAACTTAATGTCATTATTGCTGGCTGGGTATTTTTGGTAAGTTTAAGCTCATTTTCGGGACCATCCAATATAATTCTGGATAGATGAAAATTTAATTTTTCATCTGCTTGTTTAAAAATCTTTTTTACTAGTTCAAAATTTTTATATAAATCGGCACCCATACCGACTGATTGTGATCCTTGACCTGGAAACATTAGAGTTTTCATTTTAATCAAATATAAATGTCATTATTATTACTATTGTACAATCAAAATTTAAATAGTATAAGTCCCGACTAAAAAAGTAATATTTTATTAGAAAAATGGCATTTTACGAGCACACAATTGTTGGGAAACAAGATCTTTCAGATAAAGAGGTTGAAAGCCTTATATCCAAATATTCTAAAATAATTGATAAATCTGGAAAAATATTAAAAACTGAAAAATGGGGTTTGTTAAACTTAGCTAATAAGATTAAAAAAAATAGAAAAGGTATTTTTGTTCATTTTAAAATGGAAAGTGAAGGAAAGGTTATCAGAGAAATTGAGAAGTTACTTTCAATTGATGTTAATGTCATTAGATATCTCACAGTAAAATATAATAAATTAGACTTAGAAAATGAGTATTTTGGAGTAAAAAAATAGATTGATATGCGGAGGGATAAAAAAAATAAAAAAGGAAAGAAGTTTGGTTCCCAGAATAAATTGACACTTTTCCAAAAACCAGAAATAAAATTTGGAAGAAGTTGTCCGCTATCTCAGAAAAATTCTCCTATAGTAGACTACAAAAACATAAAATTATTAAAAAGATATACGTCTGATACAGGCAAAATTTTACCTTCACGAATAACTTCTGTAAGTCAGTTTAAACAAAGAGAATTGTCTACTGCTATTAAAAGAGCAAAGGTTTTGGGGCTAATTTAATGGAAATAATCTTATTAGAGAAAATTAGAAATTTAGGAGACGTTGGTCAAGTTGTAAATG
>CACFQM010000035.1 GCA_902568425.1 uncultured Pelagibacteraceae bacterium
GGTCTGTCACTGGAAGTCCTACCTCAAAAATTAAGTCACACCATAATGTAGGAGGGCTACCAAAAAATTTGAAATTTTCATTGGTGGAACCTTTGCAAACATTATTTAAAGATGAGGTAAGAAAATTAGGAAAAGAATTATCAGTTCCAAAAGCTATACTTCAAAGACATCCTTTTCCAGGACCTGGTCTTGCAATAAGAATACCAGGCAAAATTTCAAAATATAAAATTAAAGTATTACAGGAAGCAGATTTTATATTTATTGATGAATTAAAAAAATCAAATCTTTACCATAAGATTTGGCAAGCTTATGCAGCTCTACTTCCTTTAAAAACTGTTGGTGTTATGGGAGATAGCAGAACTTATGAATATACATGTATGTTAAGAGCAGTTACTTCACACGATGGTATGACCGCAGACTTTTATAATTTTGACAAAACTTTTATACAGAAGGTATCTAATAGAATTATCAACTCGGTAAATGGAATAAATAGAGTTCTTTACGACGTGACTTCTAAACCTCCTAGCACTATTGAATTGGAATAAAATTATATAAATTTCTTTAATTGATCCAAAGATTTTAATGAAACTTTAGAGTTTATTAATCCACCTTTAATCTCTTGAGCAGTTCTAACAGCACTTTTTCCATCACCATGAACACAAATAGAATCAATTTCACATGGGATTTGTTTACCTGAAAAACAATTTAAAGCCTGATTTTGAACCATTTTAATAACATGTTTCTTTGCTATTTCTGGATCTGTTATAAGTGCATTTTTTTTAGACCTTGAAACTAAATTACCATCATCCTCATAATTTCTATCAGCAAAAATTTCTGCTGCAACTTTCATATTGAGTTTTTTTCCTGCCTTTTCCATTTGTGATCCTGTAGGAACTAAAAAAATTAAATCTTTATTTAAGGTAATAATAGACTTTGAAATTATGCTTGCTAATTCAAAATCCTCACAAGCCATATTATTTAATGCACCATGAGGTTTAACATGTGTAACTTTCATTGAATTTTTCTCAGCAATCTCAGATAAAATATTAATTTGATCGACTATTAACTTGTTAATTTCTCCTGTAGTTAGGTTTAACCTTTTTCTTCCAAAATTTTCTGGGTCATTAAATGAAGGATGAGCGCCTATGCTAACACCATTTTTTTTTGAAATTTCCACTGTTTTTTTCATAGTAGGTTCGTCTCCAGCGTGGTACCCACAGGCAACATTAGCTGAATTAACTATACTCAATAATAAAGGGTCGTTTTCTGTGGAACAGAATTTTGAAGTTTCTCCAAGATCGCAGTTAATATTAATTTCCATATTTTGAACCTTTATATATTATCTATTATATCAATTTATGTTGAAAAAAATAAGTAATATTGGAGACTGTGGCATCACTTGCGATTTTGGTGACGAAGTCAACAAAAACACAAACAAAGAAGTAATAAAACTTTTTAATTTTATTCAAGAGTCAGTGAAAAGTAGAAAAATTAAAGGAATATTAAATTACACCCCATCGTATAATAAATTAATAATTAATTTTGAGTTAGGACAAATTAAATCAAATGAAATAATTGAATTTATTAAAAGTAGTGATTATTCTAAAATAAACTTACCTGAAAATACAAAAATTGTTGAAATCCCAATATGTTATGATGAAGAATTTGCTTTAGATATAAAAAGATTAGAAGAAAAAACTAAATTGAATTTTAAAGAAATAGTATCTAAACATCTTGAAACAAATTTTTTCGTTTATATGATAGGTTTTGTACCAGGACAACCTTTCCTTGGTGATCTCAATGAAAATCTTTATCACGATAGGTTAGATACACCACGTATAAGAATTAACAAAGGTTCTGTGGGTATTGTCGAAAAATTCTGTACAATATACACGTTCGAAAGTCCAGGTGGATGGAATATAATTGGAAGAACCCCATTCGAGCTTTTTAATATAAATAAAACAAACACAAGCATTTTATCACCTGGGGATACCGTAAAATTTAAGTCTATATCAAAAAAAGAATTTACTTTATTTAAAAATGAATAATTATTTTAAAGTATTAAGACCAGGTATTAATTCAACTTTTCAAGATTTAGGTAGATTTGGATTACAGCATCTTGGCATTGTTGCTAGTGGCAGTATGGATCAACTATCATTTTGTAATTCAAATAAATTAGTTGGTAATAAAATATCAGAAGGAGCTTTAGAATTTGCATATCAGGGACCATTACTTGAGATGAATGGAGAAAATGCATTGGTGGCTATTTCAGGAAAAGTTAATTTTAATTTAATCAAAAAAAATGGTGAAATAATAAAAGGAAAGTCCAATGAAAGTTTTCAAATTTCTAATGGAGATAAGATTGATATTTTATCAACAATTAATTCTGTCTATGGTTATTTTTCAATATTTGGTGGCTTTAAAATTGAAGAGGTCAAAGGAAGTGTATCCACATTAGTTAAAGCAAAAATTGGTCCAAATAATGGAAATAAACTAAAGATTGATGATAAAATTTTTTTTAAAAAATCCCATCAAACAAATAAATTAAAGAAAATTGAATTTGATTTTGATCAAGATAATGTCATTAGAGTAATGAAGGGTTTGCAAGTTCATTACTTTTCAAAAAATAGCCAAGATGATTTTTTTTCAAAAGAATATAAAGTTACGAAACTAACTGATCGAATGGGAATGAGATTAGAAGGTGTTAAACTTGAAAACATAGTTAATAAAAATATAAAATCTGAAGGGATCACAAAAGGATCAATTCAAGTACCTGGTGATGGCCAACCTATAATTTTACTTTCAGACCACCCAACAATTGGTGGATATCCAAAAATAGCCAATGTGATAACCGCTGACTATGATAAATTAGTTCAAAAAACTCCTGGTACAATTATTAAATTTAAAGTGGTCAATTTAGCCGTTGCAGAAAATGCTTTTCAAGACTATGTAAGAAAATTCTAAATGAATTTTGTTTATAAAATACCTGGTCCACTTCTTATTCTTACAGGCGGATTTTGTCTAAGTTGGGGTGGTCTCATTTTAAGAACTTTTGAAAGTGCTAGTATCTGGCAAATTCTTTTTTATAGATCAATATTTTTTCTCTGGGTATTAATAGCTTTTATTTTGTTAACTTATGGAAAAAAGACATTTAAAAAAATTAAAGAAGCAGGAGTACCTGGCCTAATAGGTGGATTATTTCTATCAACTAACTTTGTTGCTTACATGTATTCAATGATGGAAACGACTGTTGCTAATGTAGTTTTTATTATTAGCACTCAAACAGTTTTTTTACCGATAGTGGCCTACATTTTTTTAAAAGAAAAAATTTCACCGCGGGGATATGTTGCAATTATGTTAGCAATGATTGGTGTAACTTTGATGATTGGTGATTCACTTGGGACCGGATCTTTAAAAGGAAATTTAGCTGCTTTGACTATTCCAATTAACTTTTCAGTGTTAGTTTTAATAATAAGAAAATATCCAAAAGTGGATATGATACCTGCGATATTTTACGCGGGTATATTAAGTTGCCTATACGGTTTACTTTTACTTGAAAATTTTGCTATATCCACAAAAGACATTTGGTTAGCATTTTTACTTGGTGTTCCTCAATTAGCTTTTGGTTTTATTTTTATAACGATAGGTTCCAGAACAACACCTGCAGTAATGGTGGGTTTATTAATGTTAATGGAATCTATATTTGCCCCAATATGGGTTTGGCTATTTTATAATGAAATACCACCAATAAGTGTACTAGTTGGAGGAATGATTATTCTTTCCGCTGTAGTTATGAAAAGCTTAGATTATAAAAAAGTATAATTAATCCAAATTTTGTGTTATAAAAATCATAACGGGAGAGACTATTTAAATATAGCGCCGAAGGAGCAACCTCCCTGGAAACTCTCAGGCAAAAGGACCGTTATTGTAATAACTCTGGAAAGCAGGCTTAGGCCTCACCGAAGGAGCAAATCTCTCAGGTTCTTAGACAGATGGGGAAAACGAAGGGTTATTACAAATATGGAAAAAACAGCTTTATATAATTTTCATAAAAACTTAGGAGCAAAGTTTGTTGCATTTGCTGGATATGAAATGCCTATTCAATATAAAGACGGTATTGTTAAGGAACATATAAGTACACGACAGACAGCAGGTTTTT
>CACFQM010000036.1 GCA_902568425.1 uncultured Pelagibacteraceae bacterium
GAAAAATTGGTAAATTACAATTTATAAAAGAGAGAAGCTTAAACCATGAACTTATTTTTATTATAAGATTAGGAAAAAATAAAATTGGAAGTAAAAAAATCTCTTATAAGGAAATTTCAAAAATAAAAAGAATGATTACGAATATTAAAAAAATAAACTCAAATTGTTTTGTATACGGAGAAAATATTTTGGGTGCATTATGTAATAAATTAATCAACAAAAAAATTATAGCTATTGTAAGCACTAAATCCAAAAACAAAAAATTTTTTGGGAAAAGAATCGTTGATCTAAAAAATTTTCAACTTAAAAAAACACCTTTAATTTGTTTAAATGATAGAAGTAATTTATTAATTAAGAAAAAATACATAAGTAAATTAATTAAAGTTTAAAACATGAAAATAAGATTTTTAGATTTATCAGTAAAATCAAAAGACGAACTAAAAAACCAAATAAGTTCATACAAAAAGTTTTTAAAAAAGGGAATATTTGTTTTAGGTCCAGATGTTGTAAACTTTGAGAATAAAATAAGTAAACTTGTCCAAAAAAAATATACTATAGGTTGCAGTTCTGGCACTAATGCAATTTATTTAGCTTTAAAATCTATAGGTATAAAAAAAAATGATCATGTTTTAGTACCAGGATTATCGTGGGTTTCAACTTTTACAGCAGTAAAATCTTTAGGAGCCATTCCAATTGGTGTTGAAATAGATGATGATTTCATAATCTCATTTGAAGACATTAAAAGAAAAATTACCAAAAAAACAAAAGCAATTATTATTGTATATTTTACAGGTTATTATAAAAAAATTAACCAACTAAAATCTTTTTGTAAGAAACGATCTATAAAAATAATTGAGGACTGCGCACAATCCTTTGGAGCAAAAAATAACAATGAACCGAATGGTAAATTTGGAGATTTAGCTTGCTTTAGCATGAATCCGATGAAGGTATTCGGAGGTTATGGAGATGCAGGCGCAGTTTGTTCAGATAATTTAAATACTATAAATAAGATTAAATCATTACGATATGCCGGAACAATCAACAAAGAGTTTGTAGTTGATCCAGATTTAAATCACAAAATTGATAGTCTTCAAGCAACAATTCTTTTAAACCAACTAAAATTTTTAAATTCAAAAATAAAAAAAAGAATTAGCAATGCTTTTTTTTATGAAAAAAATTTAACAAATAAAGTAATAAAACCTAAGTTTTATTCTGATGGTCGACATGTCTACTATACATACTCGATTATGGTAAGAAATCGGAAAAAACTTATAAATAAATTAAGCAAAAAAGGGATAGAGACCAAGATTCAACACCCATTTATAATCTCTGATCACCCAGGTCTAAAAAATAATCTTCATGGAAGTTTAAAAAATACAAGATTTATCTCAAAAAGAATTTTGAGTATACCTGTACATGAAAAGCTCAAAAGAAAGCAGTTACAATATATTGTTGATAATATTAACAAATTCTATGAATAATTTTCTTATTCATTAATTTGTTTAGATAACTAGTTATATGAAATTTAAAAAAAGATTCTCAAGAATATGGTATACTTTGAGTAGACAAAATAAAAAAAAGGTTGTTATTGCAACCCTTTTGTTATTTACCTCAAGTATATTTGACCTATTAGGTGTAGTATCAATACTTCCAATTACTTTAGCTTTGACTGACTTTTCTGTTCTGGGGGAAAATCAAATCTTTTTAAAAATTAATTCATATCTTAATTTTAATAAAAATGAACTAATTATATTTTTATCACTCTTTTCATTTGTGGTGATAGTAATAAATCAATGTTTGAGAGTTTTATCTAAACAATATGTCACTATTTTAAGTTTGAATTTAATGTACGAAAATTCACGAGATTTATTTTTTTATTATCTAAATAAACCCTATGATTTTTTCTTATCTCAAAACAATGCAAACTTGCTACAAAAATGTACTAATTATGTTAAATCCGGCATAGGAGGCCATATACAGCCAATACTATTAATTTTTGGAAGTTTATCATCATCAATTTTAATTACGTTTTTTTTACTTTTAAATCAGCCAGTAATCACGATCATGTTAATGGTTGCTTTATTACTTTTTTATTTAATTTTTTACAGACAAATAAAAGGTAAAATATTAGAGACATCAAAGGCAATTCCAAACCATTTTAGCAATATAGCCAGAACAGTTGGTGATGCCCTTGGCTCAATAAAGGAGGGTAAACTTAGCGACAATTCTGTATTTTTCCTAAATCGCTATAAAAAAACAGCTATTAAGGAGAGGGATGCAAATGCGGTTTTAAACTTATTTAGAGAGTTGCCACAAGCTTTTGTTGAGATATTCGCGTTAGGATTATTATTATCAATTTTTGTTTTTCTATATTTTTACACAGTTAATTTTGCTGAAATGATTCCTATTCTTGCGTTAATTGGTATATCTTTAAAAAGGTTGATACCAGCTGTTCAGAGTATTTACACCCAAATCTTAGTAATTAAATTTTTTCAAGATACGTATGACAGTATAATTAATGATATAGAAAGTAGTTCTAAATTTAATAATAAGTTTAATTTTGCCTCAGAAAATAAAATAAAAGAAAATAATATTAAATTTGATGATAAACTAATTTTTAAAAACATAAAATTTTTTTATAGTAAAAAAGGAAACGGTCTTCAGGCTAACAAAACAATTAACAAAGGCCAATTTATCGGAATATGTGGAAAGAGTGGAGATGGTAAAACTACATTCGTAGATTTAATGACTGGTTTGTTAACTCCAAATCAGGGAAAAATTTTAATAGACAAAAAAAGGTTTGAAAAACAAGACTTTAAATCTTGGGTTAAAAAAATTGGTTATGTTCCACAGGAAGGATATTTGCTTAATGATACTTTATTAAATAATATTCTATTTGGCCAAAAAAAAATCGATAGAAGAAATATTAAGAAAATATGTAAACTAGTTAATTTATCAAATTTTATAAATAGAAAGTTGCCAAACTCTTATCAAACCAAGTTAGGCCAAGACGGAGTAAAGGTAAGTGGAGGAGAAAAACAAAGAATAATGATAGCAAGAGCCCTTTATAAAAACCCAGAGATATTAATTCTTGATGAGTCGACTAGTGCTTTAGACAGTATTAATGCAGAAAAAATAATTAAAAACATAAGAAAAGAATATAAAAAAATTACTTTAATTTTTATAAGTCATAAAATTAAATCACTCAAACAGTGTGATAATATTTTATTTTTTGACGATGGAAAAATCACTGATAACGGTAAATACAATTATCTAATAAAAAATAATAAAAATTTCAAATCATTGACCAAGTCGGAAGAAAAGAATTTAAGGATATAAAATGGGAATTGGACATCAGGCTCTAGCACTTTTTGAAGAAATTATTGATAATAAAGACTTCTCATGTTGTAAGTCAGTGGTAGAAGCAGGATCACAGTTTATTGATGGTCATTATCAGGAAAGAGCAAAACTTCTTTTGTATAACCAGTCTAAAAAAATCTATAACAAAACTTTATCTGCAAAAGAGTTTTACCAGCATTTAGGTTTTGAAGAATATAAGGCAATCGATGCTGATGGAGAAAGAGGCTCAATAGTAATGGATTTTAACGAAAATTTAAAAAAGACAAATAATTTTAGTGAAAAATTTGATTTAGTAACCAATTTTGGAACAAGTGAGCACGTTTTTAATCAAAGCAATTTCTTTGAAAACATACATAACTTAGCAAAAAAAGATGGTTTGATGATACATGTTTTACCTTTCGAGGGTTACTTTAATCATGGTTACTTTAATTATCATCCCATCTTCTTTTTTGATCTAGCTATATTTAATAACTATGAAATTTTAGGCTATTGGTATTTTTCAGAAAAACCCGATAAACTTCTAAAATATTATGGAACAAATTTTAAAGCTCTAAAATATAATGAAAATTTAATAGAAGAATTAGACAAGCTTGTAGCAGAGGGCAAAATCGTAAATACACCTAAAACAAATCATTCATCACTTGGAATAGTTTACAAAA
>CACFQM010000037.1 GCA_902568425.1 uncultured Pelagibacteraceae bacterium
TATTTTGTGATAAAACATCACCTCTCCAAACTATAGAATTTATTGTAGCTCTCTCAATTTCAGTTGAATAATCAACTCCTATAAAGTTACAAATGTCTTTTTTAGTTTTTGTATCACCCATGTTCTCCAGCCGAATAAATAGTTTATCATTCTTTAATTTTTGTGACTCAACCAAGTCATGTTTTATCCTTTTCATGTACAAGTAAACATGCTCTATATTTCTTCTAGAGGGATCATATCTAAACCAATTATCCAAACCTGATTTTAAATTGGCTCTTGGATCTCTTATTGTTATTAATAATTTGGCATTGGGAAAATCTTTTAAACACTTAATTGTATTATCGTAACCATGAGAATGATGCACTAAAGCCTTAACACTTTCCAAATCTCTACCAAGAGTAAGGTGATAAGCTTTATAAAGATTGATTATAAAATCTTTGCTACTTTTAATTTTTTCACTATTCATTTTTAAAAATAAATCTTTGAATTTTTCGGTATCAATTTGAGTATCGATACATTCGAATTCATCATATGAAAAAATTTTTTTATTTTTTTCTATAAATTTTTCTAAAATATTTTTGTTTGAAAGTTCTTTGTTCTGAAAAAAAAAATTGTGATATTCGAATTTCCCGCAAAACGTCATTACACCTTTTACATTATCTAAACAGGCCTGCAGATAATCACTTCCGGTTCTTCCTGTTGTCATTATTAAATAGACTGGGTACATTAATAGATTAAATAGAAAAATTTATATTTTTAAAATATGTTTGAAATATTTTACGTCTTCCAAATCATCTATGTCTAAACTTTCTTTCCTACTAACTTCAAACATAAACGGTCTATGTCCTATTCTGGCTTTATTTTTTTTTAAAGCATTTTTTCTTATTCCATAAAGCCCTGTTGTTTCACAGATTACTGGTTCTGCATCTTGGCTTCTTGGTAAAGTTTTGGGATTGTAATTGATCGGTTTTTTTTTGAACCAAAACCAGGAGTATATTTTACTTATAGTAAAAATAGAGTCGTATTTTTTTTTCCTTTTCATAATCTTTATACATTTATTTATTGTGCTCACACTTAACAAAGGAGCTGTAACGAATAATTGAAAATATAAATCTGCATCTATAATTTTTGCGTGATAATTTAAAAGATCATTGCCATTAGCATTATCTTTTGTTAGTTTTTTAAGTCTCTTAATAAATTTGTAACCCATCTTGTTACAGTAATTTTTAATTTCTTCACTATCTGAGTCTACATAAATTTCGTCAAAATTTGTGAACTTGAGTTTGTCTAAAAGAAATTTAAAAAGTGGTTTTTTTCCAATAACTTTAAAATTTTTTCCTTTTACTCTCTTTGAGTTACTTTTAATTGGTATGATGCAAACCGTTTTCACAAAGAAAATTTTTAAAATTTTTAAGGTTTCTGTTTTACTTCTTGAAATCTACTTTTATAATAAAAGTTGACGCTCTCTATCAATAAAGAGAATAAAAGTGTAGAAAAGAAGCTTGAAGCAAAAAATGGGATTGCCAGAGTATAGCAAGTAATTAATCCACTTGCTGAGTATCCATAAAGCCCTGTAGTCCAAACTCCAAAATTTGTAAGAATAAAGAATATCACAGCACCCAATATAGCTCCTGGTAATCTAAGTTTAATACTTCCCTTAAATTTGAGTGTTAAAAGACTAATTAGCAAAACACTACCCCATGTCCACATAACTAATCCATGGTAACCAATAATAAAGTCAGTTATCGCAAAAGAAATAATTAAGTGTGGCACGTATCTTAGACCTAAAAATGATGGAACATAAAAACTTAATGCTAATAAACTCGTAAAATTCCAGGGGTGAGGTATAAAACGGCTAGCAGCTAAGCACAAAAATATGCCCAAAAATATTTTTATTTCTTTTAACATTTATAATTATTAATATACTCTTTTTAATCCAAAATTAAAAGATCGACCCATTTGTGAATACTGGTGTGATTGCTCGTAATTTGCATCAAAAATATTTATAGCGTTAAAAGTTAAGTCAAAATTTTCTGAAATTCTATAATCACTAGAAAATCCAAATGTAATGTAATCGTCTAACAAGACATCTGCGAAAGAGTTATTGCTATTACCAAAATCTCTAGTTTCATCAACATATTTAATTAAAAAAGAATTTTTAAGACCTGGAAGAGTTTCGTGATTAATTTTTGACGTAAACGTATTTCTTGGAACTCTAACTTTTGCATCTTTCATCCCAGATTTTAATTTACAACCAGCATAGCAATTGTTTGAGTCATAAGAATCTGTATAAGTATAATCAAAGTCTATTCCGAATTTTGTATTTTGAGGTTTCCAATTTAAACCTAACTCCATACCTTTAGCGTAATTCACGCCGTATGTATTTCCCATTTTCCAATTGTTTCTACCATCTGAATTAAGAGGATTTTTCAGTTCAACATAAAAGTAACCAATATCTAAATTTAAATTGAGAGCATCAAAGAAGGTTTCGTAGCCAAAATCGTAACTGTTTGCTCTTTCTGCATTCAAATCTTCAACTTTCATACCTGCGTATCCATCACCTGAATATGTTCCACCACCAGATGCACTTGTGTTTCCGTTTGCATAGTGCAAGTCATATAAAGATGGAAATCTAATACCAGAACCAAAAGAAGATCTAAACTTAGATTTATTATCTATTTTATAGGCCATTGTCACTCTTCCGCTTGGTTTACTACCTGTAGCAGAATGCTCATCATTTCTTAGACCTATTGTTCCAAATAGTTTTTCTCTTGGTCTAAATTGATAGTCAAAGTATTGGGAGTAGATATGTTCGTCCGCAGCTTTGTCAAAGAATATTTGACTCCATCCTGTTGCGGACGGCGCATAATCCCCGTCATATCTAGCTGCATCAAACTCAGCATCTAAACCGTAAACTATTCTGTTATCTAAATTAAAATTGTAAGTTCCTGTAAAATTAAATGCATCTCTATAACCAAAATAATTTTGATAATTACCTTCAGTAGTTTCAGTTGTATTTCTCTCTATGTATGTTTTGTTATAACTGAAAGTGTTATTAAATTTATCCTGATCGTATAATATTTTAAAAGAATATGTTCCTTCTGTGTTTTCACTGGCATCTCTGACGTCTGTTGAAGCTGAAGCTACTGCATCGTATTGAAAGTCAGCACTAATATACCTAAGTGTATTTTGAATTTTTAAATTATCACTCAATTTATAATCTAAACTTCCATGTACACCTTTGTTCTCATAGCTGTCACTTTCATCATTGTCATTCATCGCAGATATACCATTGGTCAAAAAGCGATTTAAACCCAAATAATAAGTTACCTTATCGTTTCCTCCATCTGCAGAATAATAAATACTATTTGTGTCTTTTGATCCTGATTGAACAGTTGTATTTTGTTTAAATCCAGGACTGCCTTTTTTTGTAAATATGTGAATTGTACCACCAATAGCATTTGGACCATAAAGTGAACTCTGATTTCCTTTTAAAACCTCAACTCTATCAATTGACTCTTTCATTATATTTTGAAAATAAAAACTATTATCTGGAGAACTTGGATCAGACATTTTTACCCCATCTATATAAACAGTAGAGTATCTTTTTTCTAATCCTCTTAGCTGAATTCCCATGTTAGTACCATGTCCACCATCTTGAAAAGTATTTGTGCTTCCAGACTCCTGATCAATTATTGCACCAAGAAAAATTTCATTTGAATTTCTTATTGTTTCACCATCAATAACTGTCACTGTACTTCCTACAGTGCTCAAAGATTGAGGAGTTTTACCCGGTGCGATTACGATAACAGGTACATCTTCCGAAAATGCTTTATTAAAAAAAAGAATTATAATAATTAAAAAAGTATATAGTTTTATTGTCTTTAGCATGCAGC
>CACFQM010000038.1 GCA_902568425.1 uncultured Pelagibacteraceae bacterium
ATAAAAAATTTTCACAAAGAAGAGAACATAAACTAACTATTTCAAGAGCTATGGATGTAGAGGAATTTGAGATCAAACAAAGAAGTTTAGCATCAGTAAAAAGAGCGAGACTTAAGGAAAAGAAAAATCTTAAAACTGGTGATGATACAAAAAAAGGATTTAAAAAAGTAATAAGAGATGTAAAAATACCTAAGCAAATCACCATTCAAGAGCTTTCTAATAGAATGGCAGAGCAATCTTCAAATATTATAAAATTTCTTTTAAATATGGGGGTTAAAGCAACGATTAACCACTCCATAGATAAAGATACCGCTGAGTATATAGTTAAAGAATTCGGACACACAGCTGTGGTAGACCAAACGCCAACTGAAAGTTTTGAAAAAAAAGATATTATTGACGAGTCTAAATTATACCCTCGTCCTCCAATAGTTACTATTATGGGCCATGTTGATCATGGAAAAACATCTCTTTTAGATGCTTTAAGAAGCACTAATGTTGTTTCAGGAGAACATGGAGGAATAACCCAACATATTGGAGCTTACCAAGTTTATAACGAAGATAAAAAATTAATAACTTTTATAGACACCCCTGGACACGCGGCTTTTACAGAAATGAGAGCAAGAGGATCAAGAGTTACAGATATTGTGATTTTAGTAATAGCTGCTGATGACGGTGTAAAACCACAAACAGTCGAAGCTATTCAACATGCAAAAGCAGCAAACGTTCCAATAATAGTTGCAATTAACAAATCTGATTTACCAAATTCTCAGATTGGAAAAATAAAAGATGAATTAATGAGATATGAGTTAATAGCTGAAAGTTTAGGAGGCGAAACTCTCTTTGTTGAAGTTTCAGCAAAAAATAAAACAAATTTAGATAAACTTAAAGAAACTATTCTTCTTCAGTCAGAAATTTTAGATCTAAAAGCTGAAAACACTGGGAATTCAAAAGGTATAGTTCTTGAAGCCAAAATCGACAAAGGGAAAGGACCGGTTTCTACAATTTTAATAACCAGCGGAAATTTAAAAAAGGGAGATTTTTTTGTTTGTGGTAATACATGGGGAAAAATTCGAGCGATGATTGATTTCAATGGGAAAATAATAAATGAAGCTTTACCGTCAACCCCTGTTGAAATATTAGGAATGAACGAGTCAGCAAATGCAGGGGATGAATTTACAGTTGTTAATACTGAAGTAGAGGCAAAACAAATAAACTCTTTTAGAAAAACAGGAACTAAAGAAAAAAGTGTTTTAGCTTCGCAAGATAAAACAAATATTTTTGAAAATCAAAATACAAAAAAAGAACTCAATATAATTTTAAAATCTGATGTAAGAGGTTCCAGCGAAGCGCTTAAAAATGCCATTACTAAGATCGAACACTCAGAAGTTAAACCAAAGATAATTTTATCTGATATTGGAATGATTAATGAGACAGATGTTTCTTTAGCTAAAGCATCAAATGCAATTATTATCGGATTTAATATTAAACCCAACAGAGAAGCTAAGAATTCAGCTGAACAACAAAAAATTAGAATCGAATTCTTTAATATCATATACAAAGCCATCGAGTTTGTTGAAAAGTCTCTTTCAGGTTTATTAGAGCCAGAAAAAAAAGAAATAATTCAAGGTACAGCAGAAGTATTACAAATTTTCAAACTTTCAAAATCAGGAAAAGTTGCTGGTTCAAAAGTTATTGAAGGTGAAATTACAAGTACATCAAAAGCTAGGATAATTCGTGACGGTGCGGTTATCCATGATGGAAATATTTCAAGTATATTTCGTGAAAAGAATGCCGTGAAAGAGGTCAAAAACGGTTTAGAATGCGGAATATCATTTAAAAATTATGGGGACTTTAAAGTAAACGATAAAATTGAAGCTTATAAAATAAATATAATACAAAGAGAATTAAAATAATGAATAGAAGACTTGGTAGTTCCAGTTTAAACCACAGACATCTAAGAGTTGGTGAACTAGTGAAGCAAAATTTAGGTCAGATTTTTTTAAGAAATGAGGCAAAAATACCATCACTCAATACTAAGCTGGTTACAATAAAGCAGGGATGCCTGATCCTAAAAATATTACATAATAATATAAATCAAAAATGTCTAAGTTAAATAAAAAAATTAAAGAAAAATTTGAAAATTTTTTTGATTGGATTAAAGGAGCCGAGCTTGTTGAGCTTGAAACCTGTAACACTAAAGAGGATCCAATCAGACCTGAATTAGATGTAAAATTTAGAACCAGTCATGGTAGGAAAATATTTGGCGTAAAATATAAAAAAGAAATATGTGCAATAATGTGTTTTGGTTTCACAAACGAAATTCCAAAAACAATTGAAGAATTTGACCTGATGACTAAAGATGCCCATTTACAAAGCGCATCTTGGCGGAATGATAATGTTGGGAAAATAGCAATTGCATATACAGTATGGTCAAAGAAAAAAGGTGGTGGAAAATTAATTGTTAAAGAAGCATTTAAAAAAATAAAGAAATCAAATCATTTAAATAGATTGGTTACCTTGTCTCCTCTTACAGAAATGGCACGTAATTTTCACTTAAGAAATGGAGCTCAAGAATTAAGTGTTAATGAAAAAACTCAAAATTTTGAATATAAAGTCTAAGAAGCTTCTTTTATTGAGAGCTTAACTTTTCCTCTATCAAATCCTATTACTTTTACAGAAACTTCATCACCTTCTTTGACAACATCAGTTACTTTTTGAACTCTTTTAGCTGCTAACTGAGAAATATGAACAAGACCATCTTGTTTACCTAAAAAGTTTACGAAGGCCCCAAATTCCATGATTTTTACTACTTTACCTTTATATGTTTTTCCCATCTCAGGTTTTGCAACAAGGTCGTTAATCATTTGTACTGCAATCTTTCTGGTTTCTTCATTTGCAGCTGCTACTGTAACTTCGCCTGTATCTTTAACGTCCACTTTTGCTCCAGATTTTTCTACAATTTCTCTAATAGTCGCTCCACCTTTACCAATAACAGTTGCGATATCTTTTTTATCAACTTTAATAGTTTCCATTTTTGGTGTGTGTTTTCCAACTTCTTTTCTTGAAGACTTAATAGTTTTGTTCATTTCATTTAAAATATGAACTCTTCCATCTTTTGCTTGATCAAGTGCTTTTTCCATAATTTCAAATGTAATACCTGTAATCTTTATATCCATTTGTAGTGATGTAATTCCATCTTTTGTGCCTGCAACTTTAAAATCCATATCACCGAGATGATCTTCGTCACCTAAAATGTCTGAAAGAATTGAAAAGTCATCTTTTTCTTTTATTAATCCCATTGCTATCCCAGCTACTGGCTCTGCTATTGGGACTGCTGCATCCATTAATGCAAGTGAAGATCCGCAAACTGTAGCCATTGAAGAAGATCCATTTGACTCGGTAATTTCTGAAACAATTCTAAGTGTGTATGGAAAGTTTTCTTTTTTGGGAAGAGAGGAATTTAGAGCTCTCCAAGCTAATTTTCCATGTCCAACTTCTCTTCTCCCAGTTCCTATTCTCCCAGTTTCTCCAACTGAAAAGGGAGGAAAATTATAATGAAGCATAAATCTTTGTCTCTTTAAACCTTCCAAACTTTCTATTCTTTGTTCGTCATCAGTAGTTCCTAAAGTTGTAGTAACAAGAGCTTGAGTTTCTCCCCTTGTAAATAACGCTGATCCATGTGTTCTCGGTAAAACTCCAACTTCACATTTAATAGGTCTTACATCAGATAAACCTCTACCATCTATTCTTTTTTTATTTTTTAAAATCCTTGTTCTAACAATATTTTTTTCAAGTTTTTTGAGTTGTAACATTATTTCATGTTCTA
>CACFQM010000039.1 GCA_902568425.1 uncultured Pelagibacteraceae bacterium
TTTTTGAAAATTTCTAGTACTCTTTTTTTTTTCTGGAATGTAAACTTTTTTTTCTCCTGATCGAAAACTTTGTTCTCCTAATTTTTTTTTATCAAAAGAGGTTGAGATTGTTAGAGTTCTTTTCTTTTTGTTTTCTACCATTTTAATCCTTAAATACTATGTTTCTAGCAGTCATTATTAAATTATCAGCCTCTTCTCTAGTAAGTGCAAAATCTTCAAGATAACCATCTATTTTAATACGTTTTCCTTTTATTTCATCCATTCCACCTATAAGCTCATCTGAAGATAGCTCTGCAAAATCTTTTAATTTTTTAATATTTTGTTCTCCTAAAACTACTAACATACCTTGTGTCATGCCTTTTAAATTAATAAGAGAATCTTCTACACCAAGTTCTTTTAATTTACTTGATATCTCTAACTTTTCTTTTTCTAGATATTCTTTAGCTCTAGTGATCAGTTCAACCGCTGTAGAGTCTTCAATACCTTCTATCTTTGAAATATCATCTGTCTTTGATTGCGCAATTTCTTCAATGGTTTGAAAATTCTCTGAAACTAGAAGTTGACCAAGAGTTTCGTCCACCTCTAAATTTTTTATGAAATTTTGACTTCTGTCTTTAAACTCTGCCTGCCTTCTTTCAGAGTCTTCTTTATCGGTCAAAATATCTATCTCATAATTAATTAATTTGGAAGCAAGTCTCACATTTTGTCCTCTTCTTCCTATAGCTTTACTTAAGTTTTCTTCGGTTAAGATAACATCAATTCTTTTATTTTGTTCGTCTATTAATACTTTTTGAATTTCAGCCGGAGATAAAGATTCTGCAACGAGTGTTGGCAAATCTTCTGTCCACTTTATTATATCAATTTTTTCACCCTGTAACTCGTTAACTACAGTTTGAACTCTGCTTCCCCTCATACCTACACAGGCTCCGACAGGATCTAAAGATGAATCTTTTGAATGAACACAAATTTTGGCTCTACTCCCAGGATCCCTTGAAACAGTTTTTATTTCTATAACTCCTTCATATATCTCAGGGACTTCCTGAAAAAATAATCTAGCTAAAAATTGAGGATGAGCTCTTGATAAAAAAACTTGATGTCCTTTATTATCCCTTTTTACTTCGTAGCAATAAGCCTTGACTCTATCTCCATTTTTTAAAATTTCTCTTTGAATTAATTCTTCTTTTCTTATAATTCCTTCTGCTCTACCTAAATCAACAATTACATTCCCGTATTCTAGTCTTTTAATTATACCACTTAAAATTTGTCCCTGTTTTTCTATGAAATCATTAAACTGTCTTGTTTTTTCTGCTTCTTTTACTCTTTGTGAGATTACTTGTTTTGCACTTTGGGCTGCTATGCGACCAAAATCAACTTGGGGTAATTCTTCGTAAATCTTATCGCCAACTTTCAAATTTTCATTTTTTTTATCTATAGATATCGCGTCTTTTAATAATATTTCTTTTGATGCGTCTTCTATTTTTTCAACAATACGTAGTACTTTTTGAATTTTAATACTTCCTTTTTCTCTATCTATAATAGCTTCAATTTCATTATCAAATCCAAATTTGCTGTATGCTGCTTTTTGAATAGCAGACTCCATAGAACTAAGTATAAGTTCTTTATCAATCGATTTTTCGTTTGCGACAGAATCAACAATTCTGAGTAACTCTTGTTTATCTAGTCCTCTGTTCAACATATTTTTTGCCCTTGCTAAAAAAAAATGGGCAAAAGCCCATTCTGTCCTTCCAAGTAACTTATGAGTTTTTTAATAGAATTTTGCGATATTTTCAATAACTACTTTTTAAAAACTTCAATTTTATCTGTTTTTTCCCAAGAAAATGAACCATCAGACCCGGGTTTTCTGCCAAAATGACCATAGGCAGAAGTACGCTCATAAATAGGCTTATTCAAAGATAGCATTTCTCTAATTCCACGTGGGCTTAAATCAAAATTATTTTTTATAAGTTTTTCAACTTTTTTTGATTTTTCTTCATTTCCATCAAAAAGATTCACGTAAATTGATAGTGGCTTTGAAACTCCAATAGCATAAGCTAACTGAATTAAACACTTATCAGCAATTTTTGATGCTACTACATTTTTTGCAACATATCTTGCAGCGTAAGCTGCTGATCTGTCAACTTTACTAGGGTCTTTGCCTGAGAATGCTCCACCTCCATGAGGTGCAGCCCCACCGTAAGTATCAACAATAATTTTTCTACCAGTAAGACCACTGTCTCCGTCAGGTCCACCGATTATAAATTGACCTGTTGGATTTACGTAAAATTCTTCTTCATTTAATTCAGATAATAATTTTTTTGGTATTGATTTTTCTAAGTATGGTCTTACTATTTCTTTTACTTTTTTTTGGTCTATTTTTGATGAGTGTTGTGTTGAAATTACCACAGATTTTACTTTGATTGGTTTTCCATTTTCATAAAGCATGGTAACTTGACTTTTTGAGTCAGGTTCCAAATCCTTAGCAATACCTTTTTTTCTGTCTAAAGCCATTAATTCTAAAATTTTATGTGAGTAATATATTGGTGCAGGCATCAATACTTCGGTCTCGTTGCACGCATATCCAAACATTATTCCTTGATCCCCAGCTCCTTCGTCCTTATTTCCTTTTGAGTCAACTCCCATAGCTATATCTGAAGATTGTGAATGAAGATGAACATCTATATTACAATTCTTCCAGTGAAAACCTTTCTGCTCATAACCAATATCTTTAATGCATTCTCTTACTTTGCTTATTAAATCCTCTTTTGAAGTTTCTGGTCCTCTTATCTCGCCCGCAAGAATTACTTTGTTAGTCGTGGTTAGGGTTTCACAAGCTACTCGAGCAAATGGATCTTTGGAAATATAAGTATCTACAACCATATCGGAAATACGGTCACAAACTTTATCTGGATGACCTTCAGAAACTGACTCGCTTGTAAATAAATAATTTTTTGAGTTCATTAAAGTTTAAATTTTTTTAATATTAAGAAAGTAATAGCATATACTATTAAAAGTAAAGCAAATATTAAATCTCTATTCATATTGGTATTTTTTGATTTTAAAATAGGTAAATCTATCTCAATATTTCCGGACTCAGTAGATTTTAATGTTTTTAAAATTGTACCTTCAGGGCTAATAAATGCACTAATACCTTTATTTGCAGATCTTATTGTGAAACTTCTACTTTCAATTGATCTGAAAATTGCTTTAGCAAAATGTTGATGTGGTCCAATACTATCTCCAAACCATGCATCCTCAGAAATATTTATTATAAAATTGAAGTAATTATTTTTTTTTTGAACTAAACCTGGAAAAATAATTTCATAGCAAATAAGTGGAAGTATGTTTATTTCATTTTTATCGAAATTTATTGTAATTATAGATTTATTGTTTCCTTTTGAAAAAGAGTTATAACCAGCAGTCACTTTTTTAAGTCCAATTTTTTTAAAAACTGTTTCAAATGGAAGAAATTCACCAAATGGAACCAACTTTTGTTTATTATATTCACCAACCACATTGGTGTCATTGTCTATAAGGATTAAACTATTGAAGTATTTTGTATCATTGTTGCTAATTTCTTTGGTATTTGCACCAAGAATAATGAGGTGATTTTTTGAAA
>CACFQM010000040.1 GCA_902568425.1 uncultured Pelagibacteraceae bacterium
AAAATTAAAGATATGATATTAGTTTCAAGATCAAAAAAACGTATAATTGCCTTAAAAGGTTACGGAATTAAAATAAAAAAACAAGAAATATTAAAATAATGAAAAAAAAAATTTGCATCGTATATTCACTTTATAATGAAAATATTACAAAAAAAATGTTTGAAAGAGCAGTTAAACTTTTAAAATCTAAAGGTGTTACCTCAATTAAAATTTTAAAAGTTCCAGGATCCTTTGAAATACCACAAGTATTATCAAGGGTAATTAATAAATATGACGGATTTATAGTCATAGGATGCATCATAAAGGGTAAAACGAAAAATTTTGATTTAATATGCAGCGCTATTACAAATGGTATTATGGATTTATCTATAAAAAATAAAAAACCAATAGGCAATGGTTTGATAACATCTTACAACGAGAAACAAGCTTTACAAAGACTGAATAATGGTAAAGAGGCTGCTCAAGCTGTTTTAGATGTGTTAAAGATCTTTTAATGGTTAGTTCAAATATAAATCATAATGCTAGAATTATAGTTGTTCAGAAACTTTATTCTTATTATATCAACAAGGATTCATTAATAATTTATCCAAAGCATAGATATAAAAAATTTATAAAAGATATTGTGTCTGGAACAATAGAAAGAGAGGAATTTATTTTAGTAAAATTAGGGGAAATATTAAAAAAAGAATTTAGTCCCTCAAGAACTGATTTAATACTCAAGTTAATGATTATGTCTGCTGCCTTTGAACTTTTATTTGTCCACAAAACTCCAGTAAAAGTTATAGTAAGTGAGTATGTGAAAATATCCGATTTCTTTTTGGAAAATGCTCATAAAAGGTATTTAAATGCCATTTTAGATAAGATATCTAAAAATGTTAGAAATTATAAAAATTAATTTCTTGCCTTTTGTTTAATTTTTTGGCAATTAGACATCAAATTAGGGAGAATTCATTTTGGAAAACTTAAGTTTAATTATATTAGCGGGTCTTCTTGCGGTAGTATACAGCTATATTTTGAGTAAACAGATTATTTCATCTAATACTGGAAATAAAAAAATGCAGGAAATTGCCGAAGCTATTCAAATTGGCGCAAAGGCTTATTTAAATCGTCAGTACAAAACAATCGCTATAGTAGGTTTTATTGTCTTATTAGTTATCAGTTATTTTTTTAGTTTATTAGTTGGTCTTGGTTATTTTATTGGAGCTCTGTTATCAGGAGTCGCTGGATATCTTGGTATGTTAATATCAGTAGAAGCAAATGTAAGAACCGCGGAAGCCTCAAGATCAAGTTTACAAAAAGGTTTAACTATGGCCTTTAAGTCTGGAGCCATAACAGGTCTACTTGTTGCTGGTTTAGCATTATTAGCTATCTCAGTTTATTATTGGGTTTTAATTTCGTTTAATGTTGATAGCAGAGAATTGATAAATGCTTTAATTGCTTTAGGATTTGGAGCATCTCTAATATCTATTTTTGCTAGACTAGGCGGTGGTATATTTACAAAAGGAGCAGATGTTGGTGCAGATTTAGTTGGCAAAGTAGAGGCCGGTATACCCGAAGATGATCCTAGGAACCCTGCTGTCATAGCTGATAATGTCGGAGATAATGTTGGTGATTGCGCAGGTATGGCTGCAGATTTATTTGAAACCTATGCTGTTACAATTGTTGCAACAATGGTATTAGCTTCAATTTTTTT
Source organism: uncultured Pelagibacteraceae bacterium (assembly GCA_902568425.1). Taxonomy (GTDB): domain Bacteria; phylum Pseudomonadota; class Alphaproteobacteria; order Pelagibacterales; family Pelagibacteraceae; genus Anoxypelagibacter. The sequence goes on from CACFQM010000040.1 coordinate 1,694, forward strand.
TCAAAACAATGCGAGCATGATGATTTATCCATTAGCAATTGGAGGCGGCTGTATAATTGCATCTATAATTGGAACTTTTTTTGTGAAATTGGGAAAAAGCAAAAATATTATGGGCGCTCTTTATAAAGGATTTATTGTAACTGCAATAGTATCACTAATATTATTATATCCCATTACCTCAAATACCATTGGTTTAGATCAAGTTTTTAATGTTGGAAATAAATCCTTCAACGGCGCAGATTTATATTACTGTGGAGTGATAGGTCTGGTTGTTACTGGATTAATTATTTGGGTAACAGAATATTATACTGGAACAAATTTTAGACCCGTAAGAAGTGTAGCTAAGTCTTCCACAACAGGACATGGAACAAATGTTATTCAAGGTCTTGCTGTATCAATGGAAGCAACAGCATTACCTGCGCTAATCATAGTTGCGGGTATAATATCCACTAATGAATTAGCAGGTCTTTTTGGTATCGCTATTGCTGTAACCGCTATGTTAGCACTGACCGGAATGGTTGTTGCATTAGACGCTTATGGTCCAGTTACAGATAATGCTGGTGGTATTGCTGAAATGTCTAAGCTACCAAAAAATGTAAGAAAAACTACAGATGCTTTAGATGCTGTAGGAAACACTACAAAAGCAGTTACAAAAGGTTACGCAATAGGATCAGCGGGTCTAGGGGCCTTAGTTTTATTTGCAGCATACACAGAGGATATAAAATTTTTTTCTACTGTTTCAGGATCAAGTTTAGAGGGAATAGATGTAAGTTTTGATTTATCAAACCCTTTTGTTGTAATCGGATTGCTAGTTGGTGGAATGTTGCCTTATTTATTTGGATCAATGGGAATGCAAGCTGTGGGTAGAGCTGGTGGAGCCGTGGTAATTGAAGTAAGAAGACAATTTAAAAAAATTCCTGGCATTATGAAAGGTAAGAGAAAACCAGATTATGGTAGATTAGTAGATTTACTTACCAAAGCTGCTATCAAGGAAATGATAGTTCCATCTCTATTACCAGTTTTATCGCCAATAGTTTTATATTTGGTTATTTATTCAATAGGCGGATTAGAAGCAGCACTATCATCTCTTGGCGCAATGCTTCTGGGCGTAATAGTGACAGGTTTATTTGTTGCTATTTCAATGACAGCTGGTGGTGGTGCATGGGACAATGCTAAAAAATATATAGAAGATGGAAATTATGGCGGAAAAGGTTCTGAGTCGCATAAAGCAGCAGTAACTGGCGATACAGTTGGTGATCCTTACAAAGATACAGCAGGTCCCGCAGTAAATCCGATGATAAAAATTACTAATATTGTTGCCCTCTTACTATTAGCTGTTATATCACACTAATAAATAAAAAATTATTTGGGTGAATTAGCCCGCATTTTTTGTCTTAAACTTTGCAAAAATGACTTCACAAAACTTCCTTTTCTTATTTCATTTACTGTTTCTGTTTTAGTAAATTTATAATCATTCATATTTTTTTTATCATAAAATATTTTTTCTTTCATAATTCCGTATTCATCGAAGCTAACTACTAATACGTTATTGTTAACTAAAACATTCTTGCCTAAAGTATACATTTTTCCTTTAGTTTTAGTTCTCTCAATATAAATCCATGTATCCTCACCTTTAATAGACTTAGAGTGAGGTTGACCCAACCTTGCAATTACATCATTCTTATTGCTTTTGTTAATCACTAGGAGTTCTTGTCTATTTTCTAAAAACATAATACCGTGGCTATTTATGACTTTGTTTCTTTGGCAATTTGTTAGAAATATAGATAAAAGTAACAGAATAAATAAAAAATAAAAATGTTTAGCTTTTATAAAAAACATAATAATAAACTTTATAATAAATTAACCGAATTATCACGCAATAAATTCTTTTATAATGATACTA
>CACFQM010000041.1 GCA_902568425.1 uncultured Pelagibacteraceae bacterium
TTTTTAAGGGACAAATTTGCTTGCCAATATTGCGGAGATAAAAATGATTTAACATTTGATCACCTGCTACCAAAATCTAAGGGCGGTCTTACAGATTGGGAAAACGTAGTAACAGCTTGCTCAACATGTAATGTTAAAAAAGGTGGTAAACTTTATAATAATTGTGATTTAAAATTAAAAAAATTACCCTTTATCCCAACAGTTGATGATCTACACAAAAATGGAAGACATTTTCCTCCAAATTTTTTACATGAAAGTTGGATGGATTATCTTTACTGGGATATTGAACTAGAACCTTAATTATATTTTTTCCGATACTTTAATAGCAGCTTTAGATGTGGTTTGTATAATTTTATCTAATACAAAATATAATCCTTTTTTGGTTGCGCCCTCATTATAAGCTAAGTTTTTATGATCAATTTCATCTTGTCTAAATTTAGTAATAGATTTTTTTAATGATTTTTCATCATCACCGAGTTTGTCAAGTTGGCTTTTGTAATGTCCATCTATAACCTCTTCAACAGAAGCAGTACAAAGCATTGCTGCTTTCTCTCCCAACATAGTAGTCCCAAAACCAAGTGTTACACCGAGAAGATCCCAAATAGGTAGGAAAACTGTAGGCTTGATATTTCTCTCCTTTATAGCTTTATCAAAATATTCAAAATGCTCTTTTTCATGTTCTTTCATTTCTTCAATTAATTTTTTTAATTTTTCATTCTTTTTAAAAGTATTAAGAGCTAAAAGTTGACCTTCATAAATTTTAATTGCACCTCGTTCTCCAGCATGATCAACTCTTATAATTTCTTCTAAAGTTTTTTTATTTGTTGTTTTCATAATTTTTAAATACCATAAAGAATATATACGATAAAATTAATGAGAAAATGGTATTAATTGAAGCAAGGGATAAACCTAAAAATCTAAAAGTAACATCTTTACAACTTATTGTATTTTGCTTTAATTGCTTTAAAAGATCTTCTTTTGATAGAATTTGACCAAGATTTTCTGCTGTGCAAACAGTAGACTCTTCAAAAAAACCTTGCTCAATCCCAAAATGGTAAAATGCAACTATTGAACCAATAAAAAAAACTATACTCAAAACAAGAAAGTGAATTCTAATATGTTTTTTTAAAACAAAAATACTCATTAATAACAAAACTGATATATAATAAGGATACCTCTGATATAAACAGAGTTTACAAGGTTTATGTCCTAGACCATACTCAATAACGAAAGCTGAAATTAAAGATAATACGAGTAAGATGAATATTATTATTAAAAAGAAATTATTTTTTTTATCTATCATTTCACTAGGTAAAAATAAATCAATCCTATAACTATAAGTATAAATGTAGTTATTATCAGAGACCATTTAGTCCCATGCTTGTCTAAAAATGGACCAAATTTTTCACCAAATTTATAAGTTAAGAAAGCCACCAAAAAAAATCTTGAGCCTCTAGTCAAAACACAAATAATAATAAAGAAAATTAAATTAAAATGAATAAAACCACTTGAGATTGTTAATAGCTTAAAAGGAAGGGGTGTAAATCCAGCAGTCACCAAAATTCCAAGCCAAGAAAAAAAACCTCCAGTTGTTGAAAATTTTTCCTTTAAAAAATTAGGATCCTGATAACCGTACAATTCAAAAATCTTGACACCAATTTCATTAAAAAAAACGTATCCAATCATATATCCAAAAAGAGCTCCTAAAACAGAAAAAATTGTTGCAATAGTAGCTATTTTTATAAACTCATTTTTTTTTGCGATAACCATTGGAATAATCATCACGTCTGGTGGAATAGGAAAAAAAGAACTTTCTATAAAGGACTCAAAAGCTAAAAATTGTTTAGCATATTTTTTTCCTGCCCAATAAACACACTTATCGTATAATTTTTTTATCATTATTTTAGTTGCGTCTTAAATTAATTCAAAACATAATGATTGTACAAATAAAAATTAATGTGGGGAAATGGGCGAATGGTGGAACTGGTAGACGCGTTGGACTCAAAATCCAATGGTAGCAATACCTTGAGAGTTCGAGTCTCTCTTCGCCCACCAATTTATGGAAGTCAATAAACTTAATAGTTTAGTAGAATTATTTTTTGAAAAACTAAACAAAATTGATAAAGAGAAACCTTTTTTAAAATGGTTAAAACCAAATAAGTCAACTTATACTTGGCGCCAGGTTTCAGAAAGAATTTTCAAATTATCAAATAAAATTAAATCAATAATTAAAGAAGGTGATAGATGTTTAATACTTTCAGAGAATCGACCTTACTGGCTAATGACCGACATTGCTATAATGAATGCAGGGGGTATATCGGTACCAATCTTCACAACTTACTCCTCGAATGATTACAAATATATACTTAATGATTGTAAACCAACTATTATTATAGTGTCAAATAATGATCAGTTTGAAAAAATTAAAAATTTTTTAAATCCAGAAATTAAAGAAATTATTTCTTTTGAGGAGATAAATCATAAAAGTTTACTTATAGACAAAATTTTAAAAGAAGAAACCGAAAATAAAATTATAAACAAGAATCTAAAAAGAAATATGCCTGCGTGTATAATTTATACATCGGGAACATCTGGTAATCCTAAAGGAGTGGTATTAAGCCATGGCGGCATTTTAGCAAACTGCGAAGGTGCAATGGATTTACTTGAACCTTTAATTAAAAAAAAAGATCCAATATTTCTTACTTGGCTTCCACTTTCGCATTCCTATGAGCATGCTGTTCAATTCATTCAAATAATAACTGGCGCGAAAGTTTTTTATTCTGAAAGTTTAGAAAAATTAATATCAAACATGTCTATTGCTAAACCAACAATAATGACTGCAGTTCCGAGATTTTATCAAAATTTATACAATAAAATTAATAGTAATTTCAAAAAACAAACAGGTATAAAAAAACTCTTAATAAACAAGACAATAGATTTAGGTATAAAATCCTTGAATAAAATAAACCTTAAAATTCACGAGAAATTTGTTAATTTTTTGTGTGATGTTTTGGTAAGAAAAAAAATTCAAAAACAATTTGGTGGTAATCTCCAGACTTTTGTCTCTGGCGGAGGTGCACTAGATAAAAATATAGGAGAGTTTTTAAACGCGGTTGGTCTTCCCACACTGCAAGGTTATGGGCTTACCGAGACGTCTCCAGTGGTCAGTTGTAATTTACCAGGAGATATAAAAGTAGATACGGTAGGCCCACCTTTTAAAAC
>CACFQM010000042.1 GCA_902568425.1 uncultured Pelagibacteraceae bacterium
TTTTTTAAAAGTGGTGCGAAATCCGATACAGCTGCTGTACACACCGCAATATCGGTAGGAAGATTTTTTTTCACTTCACTTAGCATTTGCTTTCCAGAAATTACTTTTTTTACTTTAATTTCTTTTGAATAATTTATATTTGTAGGTCCAGATATTAAAGTCGTTTTAATTCCTAATCTAGATAGCTCTAGAGCAATCTCATATCCTTGTTTTCCACTAGACTCATTAGAAATATATCTTACTGGATCAATATACTCTCGCGTAGGACCAGTAGTTACTGTTGCCTTTATATTTTTCTTTTTCAGATAATCTTTTTGTTTAAAATATTTTTCTAGATATGTCACTATTTGTCTAGGACTAGACATCTTTCCTTTTCCGTATTCACCACAAGCCATCTCACCATCTATAGGTCCAATAAACTTATATCCATAACTAAATAATTTATTTAAATTTCTTTGAGTGGCCTTGTGTTCCCACATTCTTACATTCATGGCTGGAACAAGAAATGTTTGTTTATCAGACGCAAGAATAACTGTTGTAGCTAAATCATCGGCTGAGCCTCTTGAGAGTTTTGACATAAAGTTTGCAGTTGAGGGTAGGGCAACAATTACATCAGCCCACCTCGAAAGGCTTATATGATCCATTTTACCATTATTCTTTTCACCGAATGTATCCTCAAAAACTCTATTTTTTGATAAAGATGAAATTGACAGAGATGTTACAAATTTTTTTCCTGTTTTTGTTAAAATTACTTTAATTGAACAGCTTTTTCTTTGTAACAGCCTCATTAAATCTAAAGATTTATAGGCAGAGATTCCTCCACCAATAACTAACAATATTTTTTTGTTTTTTAAATCCATTTGTAATTAAAATACTATATAAACAACTATTACAATACTTAAAAAAATTATAACCATATTATTTCTTAAATTTTTAAGCTTTAATTCCTCTAGTTCAAAATTTCTCCCATTTAAGGCACTAAGGTTTAACTTTCCTTCAGCAATCATTTGTAATGTAGTATTTGCATTGTCCATAACTTTTGGTAAATCAGGTATTCGGTCTAATATATCTTTTGATATCTCTAGTGTTTTTTTAATTGTAGACTCAGGTCCCTTAACACTTTTGATCCAATTTTCTAAAACAGGTCTTGAAACTTCCCAAATATTTGTATCTGGATCTAATTTTCTAGCAACACCTTCAACTACTACCATTGTTTTTTGAAGCAATAATAGTTGCGTTTGTGTATGCATATTAAATTTTTCAGTAATTTCAAATAATTGTCCCAATAAATTACCACCAGAGATATCTTTTATTGATTGTCCAAATATTGGCTCACCAATCGACCTAAGCGCTTGGGCTAAATCATCTTTCGAAGTATTTGGGGGAACAAGTCCTGCTAAAAAATGTATCTCGGCTACTTTGACATAATCTCTTTCGATAAAACCAAAAAGAATTTCAGCTAAGTATTTTTTGTTATTTTTATCTAATCTCCCCATAATACCAAAATCAACAGGCATAATGTTTCCATTTTTATCTACAAAAAGGTTTCCTTGATGCATGTCTGCATGAAAAAAACCATCTCTTACTGCTTGTTTAAGAAATAACTGGATTAGATTTCTAGAAACTTTTTTAAGGTCTACATTAAGCGCTTTGAGCTGCTCAACCTCTCGAATTGAAACACCATCTATTCTATCTAAAGTTAAAATTCTCTTAGATGTATAATTCCAATAAATTTTAGGAACGATTATACCTTCGTCATTAATAGTGTTATCTCTTAACTCACCAGCAGCAGCAGCTTCAAATCTCAAATCCATTTCAACATTTGTTATTTCTTTTAAAAGACTAATAACCTCAACTAACTTTAATCTTTTAGTCTTTTTAAAAATACTTTCGATTAAAAATGCTAAAAACATTAAAGCATCAAGTTCTTCATTAACAAGAGAATGTATATTTGGCCTCAAGATTTTTATAGCAAGATCCTTCTCTTGATCATCAATCCTTATCTTTGCAAAATGTACCTGAGCGATCGATGCTGCTGCAATTGGCTTGCTCAAAGATAAGATATTTTTAAAAGATTTTGATCCTATTTCTTTCTCTATAATGTTTTTAGCTTTTTCAGTGTCAAATGCGGGAAGTTTATCTTGAAGTTTCTCTAAATCTCCAGCAATTTTATCGCCAATTATGTCAGGTCTTGTCGCTAAAAATTGACCAAGTTTAATAAAGGTTGTACCCATATCCTCTAACGATTCACACAGTTTTTCGCCAGGTGATGTATCTAAACTTTTTTCATTTTTATTTGAACCCAATGAAAATACTTTAAATAAAATTTTTAGACCTAAAGGTACAGGTTTAAGTTGGTCCAAGGTTTCAATTGCCCCAGATATTGATAGTTTTCTTAAGATTTTAAATAAATTATAAATTTTTTTAAACATTCTTATATTTTCCAGCCTGAATGGATTGCCGCAATTCCACCCGATAGGTCTCTATACTCTGCATTTTCAAAACCAGTTGATTTAATTAAGTTTAATAACTCATCTTGACTGTAAAAATCATTAATACTTTTTATTAAATAATCATATGGCTCAGATTTACCAACTATGTATTTTCCCAAATATGGAATTAATTTCGAGTATCTCTCATAAATTTTAGATAGAACTTCATTATTAACTTTAGAAAATTCTAAACATAAAAATCTGCCTCCAGTTTTTAAAACCCTTTTGCTTTCTTTAAGCGCATCATTGACATTTGAAAAATTTCTTATGCCAAAACTTACAACATATATGTCAAAGGTTTCATCTTTAAATGGTAATTTTTCTGCGGAAGAACAAAACCATTTTACATTTTTAAATTTTTCTAATTTTTTTTTTCCTACCTCAAGCATATTTTTATTTGGCTCAACGCATTTTACAATGCCATTAAAATCAGTTCTTTTAAGGAAAGCTTTGGCTACATCGCCAGTTCCTGAAGCAATATCGATTGCGTGATCATTTTTACCAGGGTTCATCCAATCTATAAGTTTATTTTTCCAAACTCTATGAGCTCCAAAAGACATTATGTCGTTCATTAGGTCATATTTATTGAAGA
>CACFQM010000043.1 GCA_902568425.1 uncultured Pelagibacteraceae bacterium
GAATGTTAAAGAATTTGGAAAAAAAGGTGACTATCTTATAAAATTTGAAAAAAAAGAATTTAACAAAGTTGTAAATATCAAATCTATAAAAGAAAGTGTAGTTAATAAGTTAGGTGTAGATGTAAATTTTAGACGTATAGAAAATGTAGGTCCTAAAGTTAGTGCTGAATTATTAAATTCAGGTTTAATAGCTATATGTTTAGCTCTTGGAGCTATGCTATTTTATATTTGGGTTAGATTTGAATGGCAATTTAGTTTAGGTTCAATTGTAGCAATTTTCCACGATGTATTAATTACTATTGGTATTTTTTCGATTTTATCATTAGAAGTTAATCTTTCTATTGTAGCAGCTGTTCTGACTATTGTTGGTTATTCGATGAATGATACAGTTGTAATCTATGATCGTATTAGAGAAAATCTATCAAAGTATTCCTCTAGCACTATAGATGAGGTTTCCAACACATCTATCAATGAGACATTATCACGAACGATAATAACATCTGTCACAACTTTATTAGCTTTAGGCTCAATTTATGTCTTAGGTGGAGAAATATTAAAAGGTTTCTCATTAGCAATGATTATAGGTGTGATTATCGGAACTTACTCATCAATATTTGTAGCCTCGCCTATATTAAAATATCTAAGAGTTAGTTATAAATCTATAGCTAAGGAACAAGAAAAAAATTAATAAAGATTCTGAGCTATAACCATCGTCATAAGCATTGGTAACGACAATAAAGTATTAACTCGAGACGTGATTACCGCAGTTTTTGCGTGTTTTGGTTTGTCTTCTGGAGGGCAATCAACAATACCTAGAACTTTTTTTTGATTAGGCCAAATTATAAACCATACATTAAAAGCCATAATTATTCCTAGCCACATCCCAATGCCAATTGCGGTATTTTTCCCACCGGTACCAATTCCGAGGATCATTGCATCATGAACATAGCCGTTCAAATACGCAACGATCAAACCAGTTACTATTGTTGCCAGTGCAGCCCATCTAAAATAAAATAAAACTGCTGGTGCAATAATTTTTGTAATGGCTGGTTTCTGTTCATCCGTGAATTTTGGCATACTTGGTATTTGAACAAAGTTTAAATACCACAATAACCCAATCCACATTATACCAACAACAACATGAAGATATCTAAATAGCCAGCTCCAAAAAAGTCTATCAAATGCCCATTCTCCACCAGCGAAAAAAAGGCCAGCAAATAACAAGATAGCTAATATAGCTGAAAGGTGAATAGTTTTTGATAAAGACTGTAATATATTAACCATGATTATTTATACCATAAAATTTAATTTTTATGCAGTTTTTTTCATTTTCCCATTAATTAAATTTTTTAGAAATTTACCCGTATAACTGCTATCAACTGTAGCTACTTTTTCAGGTGATCCCTCAGCAATGACCTTACCTCCATCGGCACCACCCTCAGGTCCCATATCTATTATCCAATCAGCTGTTTTTATTACATCTAAATTATGTTCAATAACTACTACGGTATTACCAGTGTTCACAAATGCTTGTAAAATTTCAAGTAATTTTTTGATGTCATGTGTATGTAAACCAGTTGTTGGTTCGTCTAGAATATAAAGTGTTCTTCCGGTAGATCTTTTTGATAATTCTTTAGCCAACTTAATTCTTTGAGCTTCACCGCCTGACAATGTAGTGGCTTGCTGACCAATTTTTATATACCCCAAGCCAACGTGCTTTAATGTTAATAGTTTTGAGTGAACTGTTGGAATATTCTCAAAAAAATTACAACCTTCTTCAACAGTCATATCTAAAACTTCAGCTATATTTTTGTTTTTGAATTTTATTTCTAGCGTTTCCCTATTGTATCTACTTCCTTTACAAGCATCACAAGGTATATAAACATCGGGTAAAAAATGCATTTCGTATGTAATCACACCATCACCTTCACAGGTTTCACATCTTCCACCTCTTACATTAAAAGAATATCTTCCAGGTTTATATCCCCGAGTTTTAGAGTCAGGTAAATTAGCAAACCAATCTCTGATAGGACCAAACGCACCCGTATATGTAGCCGGGTTAGATCTTGGTGTTCTTCCAATAGGAGACTGATCAATATCAATAACTTTATCAATTAATTCTATTCCCTTATAACCTTTAAATGGTTTAGGTAGTTTTCTAGATTTATTTTTATTAAGAGATAGATTAAGAGCGTTATATAAAGTTTGTAAAACTAAAGTTGATTTACCACTACCCGATACTCCAGTAACACATGTAAATGTTCCAGTTGGTATTTTTAGATTTGCATTTTGAAGGTTATTTCCAGTTGCACCTAAAATTTCTAAATACCTTCCATTTTTGGCTGTTCTTCTTTTTCTAGGTAAATGTATATATTTTTTACCAGATAAATAATTTCCAGTAATACTATCATCAGTATTTATAATATCTTTTAAATTACCTTGGGCAGTTATTTGGCCACCATTTAAACCAGCCTCTGGACCTAGGTCAATTATATGATCAGCATTTTCCATAGTCTCTGTGTCATGCTCAACAACAATTACTGTATTACCCAAATCTCTAAGTTTTTTTAACGCTGCAATTAATTTTTTATTATCTCTTTGATGAAGACCTATAGAAGGTTCGTCTAAAACATAAAGAACTCCCGTTAATCCTGATCCAATTTGTGATGCTAATCTTATTCGTTGTGACTCACCTCCTGAGAGTGTTCCCGACTCCCTTGATAGAGTCAAATAGTTTAAACCAACATTTAACAAAAAATTTAATCTCTCGTTAATTTCCTTAAGAATATGTTGTGCAATTTTTTTCTCTCTAGAAGATAGAATATTTTCAAGATTTGCAAACCACTTCTGAGAATCTTCTATGGAAAATTTTGTTATTTCGCTTATGTTTAATTTATTAATTTTTACACATAAAGCCTCCTCTTTAAGCCTCATTCCATTACATTTTTCACAACTACTTTCACTTTGGTACTGGGCAATCTCGTCTCTTTTCCAATCACTATCAGTCTCTAAATATCTTCTCTCAAGATTATTTATTACACCCTCAAAAGTCTTTTTAGTGTCATATTTCTCATATCCATC
>CACFQM010000044.1 GCA_902568425.1 uncultured Pelagibacteraceae bacterium
GACAATATTAAAGAATATAGTAGCTTAGAAAATTATAATATTTTGAGAGGGATAGGTCTGATATCTATAAAACCATATATAATAGTGTGTAATGTTGATGAGGAAAATGTCTCGAAAGGGAATAATTACACAAAAGTCTTAAAAGAAAAGTACCCTAACGAAAAATTTATTACGATTTGCGCTGATATCGAAGACCAAATTACTGAACTAAAATCAGATGAAAAAGAACTTTATATGAAAAATATTGGTTTAAAAAAGACCGGCCTTAATAAACTTATAAATACAGGTTATGATTTACTTAATTTAAACACTTTTTTTACTTCAGGTCCTGAAGAAACTAGAGCGTGGACAATAAAAGAAAATACAGCTGCACCCCAAGCTGCTGCTGTAATACACACAGATTTTGAGAAAAAATTTATAAGAGCCGAAGCAGTTTCTTTTGATGATTTTCAAAAATATGGGAGTTTTGAAAAAGCTAAAGAAAATGGGAAACTAAGGTTAGAAGGAAAAGATTATTTAGTTAAAGATGGGGACGTATTATTTTTCAGAGTCAATCCTTGACCAAATTCTTCTCATACTTAGGTAAACCAGTAGAGTAAATATTGTTAAGAAAATTATTACCTTAACTCCCATTTTATGTCTTGTTTCCAAATGTGGCTCAGCAGTCCAAGTAAGAAAAGTTGTTACATCTTTTGCCATTTGCGCTTGAGTAGTTTGTGTCCCATCAGCATAAGTAACTATTCCTTCGGACAAAGGATTTGACATTTTAATTTTTTGCCCATCCATATATTTATTGTAGTAGACGCCGTCCTCCAACTCGAAACCTGCTGGTGGATCTTCATAACCCATTAGTACAGAATAAATATAGTCTGAACCTCCTTTTCGAGCTTTAACTAATACTGACATATCTGGAGGATACGCCCCTCCATTTGCAGCAGTTGCAGCCTGTACATTAGGATATGGTGAAACAAATTTGTCTGATGGTCTACCTGGCCTAGTAAACATTTCACCATCAGAATTCGGTCCATCTTCGACTTCAAAATTTGCTGCAATTGCTTTAACTTGTTCTACAGAAAATTCTGGGCCACCCGGTTCACCTAAATTTCTGTAACTAACTAAATTCATTGAGTGACAAGAAGCACAAACTTCTGTGTAAACTTGATAGCCTCTTTGCAATGAGGCTCTATCAAATTTTCCTGTGACACCTTTGAAAGACCAATCAATTTTAAGAAGTTTAACCTTTTCTTCTGATCTAACACTACTAAATGTAATTGAAAAAAATATAAGAGAAAGAATTAAAAATCGCACACTAAGATTACACATCTTTTCTATCACTTCTGGCCATTTCAGGTTTAAGCATACCACCTAATACAGGTTCTGAAATACTTAACGGTACTGGTTCTGTCTTTTCAATTCTGCTTAGTACAGGTAGGACAATTAAAAAGTGAGCAAAATAATAAATTGTTCCAACTCTTGCTATTAGTAAGTATAAACCTTCCGCTGGCATTGCCCCTACATATCCTAAAGCTAACACATCAATTACAAGCAACCAAAAGAACTTTTTGTAAAGTGGTCTGAAAACAGTTGATCTTACCTTACTACTATCTAGCCAAGGAAGAGCCATTAAAATAAAAATTGAGCCTAACATCAAGACCACACCACCAAGTTTATCTGGAACAGCTCTTAAGATGGCATAAAAAGGCAATAGATACCATTCTGGAACAATATGTTTTGGTGTTACCAATGGATTTGCCTCTATATAATTATCGCTGTGACCAAGAATGTTTGGAGCAAAAAATATGAATCCGGCAAAAATAGTCATAAAAATTAAAAGTGCAAATAAATCTTTAATTGTAATATATGGATGAAATGGAACTGTATCCTTTGATGGTTTTTTAATATCAATTCCTATTGGATTGTTATTACCTGGTACGTGTAAAGCCCATATATGCAATACTACTAATCCTAATATTAAAAATGGAAAGAGATAGTGAAGGCTAAAAAATCTTGTTAATGTTGGATTATCTACTGAGTATCCTCCCCATAACCAAGTTACGATACTCTCGCCTACTAAAGGAATTGCGCTAAATAAATTTGTAATTACTGTTGCTCCCCAAAAACTCATTTGGCCCCAAGGTAAAACATATCCCATAAAAGCAGTTGCCATCATCAAAAGATAAATTAACATTCCAAGAATCCAAATTATTTCTCTAGGTGATCTGTAAGATCCATAAAAAAGGGATCTAAATATATGAATGTAAACTGCTAAAAAAAACATGGAGGCACCGTTACTGTGAATGTATCGTATCAACCATCCATAATTTACATCCCTCATAATATGTTCGATACTACTAAATGCCATATCGGCATGTGCAACGTAGTGCATACCCAAAACAATTCCTGTAATAATTTGGGATATTAAGCAAAACGTTAAAATCCCCCCAAAAGTCCACCAGTAATTTAAATTTTTGGGTGTTGGATAATCTGTTAAATGTTTACTTAAAGTTAATAATGGAAGTCTATCATTAAACCATTTTCCAAATTTTGAACTCGGTACGTAATTTTCACTCATAGTCTTTTATCCAATCTTAATTGTGTTGTCGTCAACGAAAGCATATTTAGGAATCTCCATATTAGTTGGAGCAGGTCCCTTTCTTATTCTTCCTGAGGTATCGTAATGTGATCCATGGCATGGACAAAACCATCCATTGTATTCACCCTTATCAGATAAAGGTACGCATCCAAGGTGAGTACAAATCCCTAACATTACTAACCATTCAGGGTTTTTTACTCTATCTTGATCCTTTTCGGGATGAGGTAGATCGTCCAGACTTACTGATTGCGCTTCAGCAATCTCCTCTTGAGTTCTTCTTTTAATAAAAACTGGTTTTCCTCTCCATAAAACTGTAACTGATTTTCCAGGTTCAATTTGGCTTATATCAACTTCGGTTGATGCCAATGCTTTGACTGAACTATCTGGATTCATTTGGTCAATTAAAGGCCAAATAGTTGCACCTATACCAATAGCTCCAACTGTATAGCTAGCCGTAAAAATAAAA
>CACFQM010000045.1 GCA_902568425.1 uncultured Pelagibacteraceae bacterium
TAGCAACTACAGGAAAAAAAATTGGTAAAAAAATATCAGAAACAGATAAACAAATAAGGGAAAAATCAAAAAAAACTTTAGATCTATTGAAAGATAAAATTAAAAAGAAAGAATGAAACCAGAAGAAAATTTAAAAAAGTTTAGTGTAAATTTACCAAATGCACCAGATCCTGTTGGGAGTTACGTTGCGTCAAAAATTGTAGGAGATTTTATCTATATATCAGGACAAGTATCTTTTAATACAGATGGAAATTTAATTAAAGGAAAGATTGGTAAAGAACTTAGTTTAGAACAAGGTCAAGAGGCTGCAAAATTTTGCGCATTAAATATTTTGGCACAGCTTAAAAAAAAATGCGGAACTTTGGATAAAGTAAAGGGTTGTGTTAAACTTACAGGATATGTGAATTCTACAGATTCATTTGAAGACCAACCAAAAATTATCAATGGAGCATCAGATTTAATCTCAAATATATTTGGAGACGAAGGTAAACATGCCCGAGCAGCTATCAGTGTAAACTCATTGCCTTTAGGTGCTGCAGTCGAAATTGATGGAATATTTGAATTATAATTTTTATCTTCCAACAGAATAATACTTTATGTTTCTTTTTTTTAATTCTTTTGGATTATATAAGTTTCTCATATCATAAATTTTAAAATTACTTTTTTTAACCACTTTTTTAAAATCAATAGACTTAAATTCGTCCCATTCAGTATTGATGATAATCAAATCTGCTCCAATACAAGCTTTGTTTACTGAGCTCACAAAATTCAAATTTTTCTTTTTATCAAATTCCTTTTTGGGTCCAGATGGATCGTGATAACTTACTTTTGCCCCTCTCTTTAATAAATATGGTATTAAAACAAGGCTTGAAGACTCCCTCATGTCATCAGTGTTAGCTTTAAAAGTTACACCTAAGACAGCAATTTTTTTATTTTTAATTTTATTATTCATAATTTTTGATACTCTTTGAGTTAATAAAATTTTTCGATTTTGATTTGATTTAATTACTGATTTAACAATTGAAAGGTTAGAGTTAAATTTATCAGCAATAGAAACTAGACCTTTTGTGTCTTTTGGAAAACAAGATCCCCCATAGGCAGGGCCTGCTCTCAAAAATCTGCTTCCAATTCGTGCATCGGAACCCATTCCAACAGATATATCCTCAACACTTATACCTGCTATTTCACATAAATTTGCAATTTCATTTATAAATGTAATTTTTGTTGCCAAAAATGCATTAGAGGCATATTTAATTAGTTCAGCACCTTTTCTTGATGAACAAAAAAATTTAGCACCTTTTTTTATTAGAGGTTCATACAAAAGTTCCATTTTTTTGAAAATTTTTTTGTTATTCGATCCAATTACAATTCTATCAGGATATTTAAAGTCTCTTATAGCCTCACCTTCTCTTAAAAACTCTGGATTAGATACAACTTCAAATAAAGATTTTTTTACTCTTTTGCCAATTATTTTTTCTATCTGATCTCCAGTTGTAACAGGTACTGTAGATTTTGTTACTATAATTTTGTGATTTTTAATGTATTTAGATATTGATTTTGTAACACTATATACTTGTGAAAGATCAACTAAATTTGAACCTTTTTTTGTTGGTGTACCAACACAAATAAAAATTATTTTCGAGTCTTGAATGGCTTTTTTTAGATCATCAGTAAAAATAAGTCTTTTTGCTCTTAGGTTATTCCTTATTAAATCTTCTAAACCAGGTTCATATATCGGTGAAATAGCATTTTTAAGTTTGTTTATTTTAGATTTATCTTTATCAACGCAATAAACTTTATTTCCAAGATCTGCAAAACAGGTTCCACTAACTAAACCAACATAGCCTGTACCTATCATGCATATTTTCATATTAATTTTTTATAAATATTTAGAAATTGTAAGTCCTGAACTAATAAATCCATCAAGTGTCCCGCAATCTATATATTTTCCTTTAAAAATATTTCCATAAAACTTTTCATTTTTTTTAACTAAAGTCTTTATTGCATCCGTAATGTGTATCTCACCGCCTTTACCCTTGCTTTGATTTTTTAAAACAGAAAGTATTTTCATCGGTAAAATATATCTGCCAATTATGGCATAATTTGATGGCGCCTCACTTAATTTGGGCTTTTCAATAACATCGTTTATTAAAAATGAATTCTTTGATTTATTTTTGAAACCAAGAATTCCCCATCTTGATACTGTTTTTCTATCTACTTTTCTGGTTGCTATAACAGATCCTTTGGTTTTATTGTGTAAGGAAATCATCTCTTTAGAGCAATTTTTTTTTACAATTAAATCATCTGCCAAGAGCATTAGAAAATGTGTTCCTTTTAAATATTTTTTGCATTTTAAAACTGCGTGTCCCGTACCCTCTGGTTTATTTTGGTATACAAATTTTATCATTTTTTGAAATTTTTTTAGTCGTTTAAATACCTTCTTTAAACGTTTGTCTTTTTTTTTCTTTTTTAATATTTTTTTATAGAAATTATCGTTAAAAAAATATTTTTTTATACTTGGTCTATTTTTTGGTACAACGAAAATAAATTGTTTAATTCCAGCTTGTAAACATTCATCTAATATATACTCTAAATTTGGTTTACCATTGATTGGTAACAATTCTTTTGGAATTACACTTGACAGAGGCAATAATCTTGTACCTAATCCTGCTAATGGTATTATTGCTTGAGTAACCATAAAAACCTTTTACTAGCTAAATAAATATTTTACAAATGAAATTATTTACAAATAAAAAGCAGTTACAGACAGAAATAAGGAAATTCAATAATATCAGTTTTGTACCAACAATGGGTGCCTTACATAAAGGTCATGAGAGTATAATAAGAAAATCAGTAAAAGGGCCAGGAAAAACACTTGTAAGTATTTTTGTAAATCCAAAACAGTTTAATAATAAAAGAGATCTAAATACTTATCCAAAAGATAATAAAAATGATATTAAAATATTGAAAAAGCTCAAAGTCCATTATTTATATAAACCGTCTTATGATGATATATACAAAT
>CACFQM010000046.1 GCA_902568425.1 uncultured Pelagibacteraceae bacterium
GGCTAAAGGGATCAAAATATCTAAAGGATCAAAATTATACGGTTATAAAGACCAAGATTTGGCTGATTTTAACCCGAAAAATATCAAATTATTAATTAAAAATAAATTAATACAAAATAATTTGATTAAACCGGTCTACTTAAGTTAAATTATAAATTTATGAGTAAAATCGAAGATAAATGTAAAGATAAAGGGGTAAGATTAACAGATCAAAGAAGATTAATTGCAAAGGTTATGTCTGACTCCAAACAAACATATGGTTCAAAGGATCACCCTGATGTAGATGAATTACATAAAAGAGTTAATGAATTAGATAAAAATATTAGTATTGCTACAGTATACAGAACAGTTAAACTTTTTGAAGAAGCTGGAATAATTGAGAGACATGATTTTAAAGAGGGTAAATCTCGATATGAACCTCTAACTGAGGAACATCATGATCATTTAATTGATGTTAAAACTGGAGAAATCATAGAATTTGTTGATAAAGAAATTGAAGAACTTCAAAAGAAAGTTGCCCAAAAATTAGGCTACAAACTTATAGATCATAAACTAGAATTATACGCTCAAAAAATTAAAAAAAATTAATAACTTGTCTAAAAAAATTTACATTAAAACTTTTGGCTGTCAAATGAATGAGTATGATAGTAATCGTTTAGCTGATTTATTAAAAAAAACTGGATATGAAAGAACTGAAGATCTAGGGGATATAGATTGTTATATTCTTAACACTTGTCATATAAGGGAAAAAGCAACTGAAAAAGTATATCACGATATAGGGCGCTTAAAAAAAAGTTATAAAAATAAAAAAAAACCAGCAGTGTTTGTGACAGGTTGTGTTGCACAAGCAGAAAATAACGAAATGTTAGATAGAGAACCTTTTATAGATGCTGTAATAGGTCCACAGTCTTATCAAAATATTCCTAAAATTTTACAAAAGATCAATACCAGAAAGAATAAATTGAATTTTACAAATTTTGACGTAATTGAAAAATTTGATAGATTAAACGTTATCAAAAATTCTAATTCTAAAATATCATCTTTTATTACAGTACAAGAAGGTTGTGATAAATTTTGTAATTTTTGTGTTGTTCCATATACAAGGGGTCCAGAATATTCAAGATCTGTAAAAGAAATTATTAAAGAAGCAAAAGAATTAGTGTCAAATGGTGTTTCAGAAATTACGCTTTTAGGTCAAAATGTAAATGCATACTCATTTACAGATAATAGCTCGGTCTTTAAACTCTCAGATTTAATATTTGAGTTAGAAAATATTAAAGATTTGCTAAGGATAAGATATACAACCTCTCATCCAAATGACATGACACGTGATTTAATTCAATGTCACAAAAAATCAAAAAAACTTGTGCCTTTTATTCACTTACCAGTACAAAGTGGATCAAATAAAATACTAAAGATTATGAATAGGAAACATACTAGAGAAGAATATTTGGCAAAAATATATGATTTAATTTCTGTGAGACCAGAGATAAGATTTTCAAGCGATTTTATTGTCGGATATCCTGGTGAAACTGAAAAAGATTTCAGTGATACAATTTCATTAGTTAAACAAATTAAATTTTTAAATTCTTTTTCATTCATTTACAATAAAAGACCCGGAACACCAACATCAAAACAAATCTCAATAGACGGACATCTTCAAAAGAAAAGACTTGTAATTTTACAAGATTTATTAAGTAGTATTCAAATCAAGGAAAATGGTAGCCAAGTTGGGAAATTAAAAAAAGTTTTGATCGAAAACAAAATGAAAAATCAGACTAGTTATTTTGGGAGACTTGAAAATTTTACACCAGTTATAATAGAAAAAGTAATTAATTCTGATATAGGAAAAATTATTAATGTAAGAATAAAAGATTTTAACAAAAATAATTTATTTGGTGTCAAAGAAGATATGGAAAGTGAAGTTGCAGCATAATGTTGGAAGCAAAGAACCTTGATAAAGAAATTTCAGTCAAAAAAATTGATAGCGAGACTGCGAATGTTAAAATCTTCAACAACGATATTTTAATGGCTATTGTTGGTGAATTTAATAAAAATTTAATTCAACTAGAAAAACTTACTAAAACAAAGCTATATTTTAGAGGAAATTCAATCACAGTTAAAGGAAACAGAAATTCAGTTTCAAATGCCTCAAACTCTCTAATGTTTTTGGTAAATAAATTTCTAGTTACCAATTCAATCGAAAATAATGATATAATTTACTCAGTAAAAGATGGAGTAAATGAATTGGATAAAAAACATAGAAATAACATAAGATCTATTGATCACGTGATAAAAACACCTAGAAGATCAATTATAGCTAGGTCAAAAAAACAATCCGACTATTTAAAGGCATTGCAAAGTGAAAACATTGTTATGTCATTAGGTCCAGCGGGTACAGGAAAAAGTTATCTAGCCGTATCAGTAGCAGTTACAATGCTAATGGAAAAAAAAATTGATAGAGTAATTTTATCAAGGCCGGCGGTAGAGGCTGGCGAAAGATTGGGTTTTTTACCTGGTGATATGAAAGAAAAAGTAGATCCCTACCTAAGACCTTTATACGATGCTCTTTATGATTTGTTTGGATTTGAACAAATTCAAAGAAAAATTGAAAATGGATCTATTGAAATAGCTCCATTAGCATTCATGAGAGGAAGAACTTTAAAGAATTCTTTTGCTATTCTTGATGAAGCTCAAAATGCGACACTTACCCAAATAAAAATGTTTTTGACAAGAATTGGGGAAAATTCAAAATTAGTTGTAAACGGAGATCCTTCTCAAATCGATTTAATTAACAAAAGTCATTCCGGTTTAATTAAATCAAAGAAAATTCTTAAGGATATTAAAGAGATAAAAGTAATTGAGTTCGATCATAAAGATGTTGTGAGACACCCTCTTGTATCTAAAATTATACAAGCATATCAAAAAAATTTTGATGATCAAAATTGAAGTATTGATTAAAGATAAGAATTGG
>CACFQM010000047.1 GCA_902568425.1 uncultured Pelagibacteraceae bacterium
TGCTCGAAGACCCTGATTCATCGGAGTCAAACCAAATCCACGATCTAAAAAAATAACCGGTCTTGTTAAAAGATTTTCCATGCCTTTAAAGTGAACGTGGTAGCCTCGCTCAGTATCTAGAGGAATTTTTTCATCAAGCTGATCAGTAAATTTTTTTGAAAAGGCTCCACATGCAATTACTGATTTTTCAAATTTATGATCATTATTTTCTGTTTTAATTATAGTTTCATTATTTGTGGATTGTTTTACTGTTTGAACACTTTCTTTAATATATTTCCCGCCCCTTTCTATAAATAATTCAAATAATTTTTTTACGATACCCCCGGGATCTTTAGCGTGATAGGCGTAATCGTAATATGCCCCACCATCAAAAACTGGTTTCAAATTGGGCTCTAAATCTAAAATTTCTCTAGTATTCAATAATTTTTGTTTAACTCCAAAATCTGATCTAACTTTAATCTCTAAATCTCTACTTTTCATATTTTGATTAGTCCAAACATAAATGATACCTTTTTTTTCAACTAAGTTTGTAATGTCAATTTCTTGAAAAATTTCATCGTATGCCTCTAAAGATAAATTTAAAATTTGATGCATGTATTTAGCAGTATGCATCATTGATTTTTTATTACAGTTTTTTAAATATCCAAGAAACCAAGGGATCATTTTTGGTACGTAATTCCATTTGAGAGCTAAAGGTCCATAAGAACTAAATAACATTTTTGGTATATCGTATAAAACGTCAGGTCTATTTAATTGTAAGATCGCGTATGGTGAAAAATGTCCAGCATTACCATATGAAGCCATACTTCCTGGATCTTTTGGGTCAAAGATAGTTGCTGGAATATTTTTTTTTAATAGTTGAAGTCCAATACAAACTCCTTGTATACCGGCACCAACTATACCAACTGATTTACAAGCGTCTGATGACATATAAAATAGTTATTATGCTAATTCTTACTTTGTTAAATGTGGTGAATTGTACTTCTTTTTACGCGTTGCTAGCAACTATTTTTGGACGGCCTTTTTTAGCAACTTTTTCTTTTTCTTTATTTTCTTTAGCTTCAATTTCTTCAAGCTTAAATTCATCTTGAGCTGCTTCTAGGCTAGTGCTTTCAGTTTTTTTAATATAACCATTTATATCAGCACCTTCTTCAGTTTTTAAAGTTTCGCTAAATAAAATATCGCCTTTAACTACAGCTGTGTTTCCTATTACAATTGTCTTAGCAACAACTTTTCCTTCTAAATGTCCGTAAATTTCAATTTTATCGGTTTCAACTGGTCCTACAATTGAGCCTGTTTCTTTTATGACAAGATCGTTTGTGTAAACTGGTCCTTTAATTAATCCAGCTATATCGATTGCGCCTGATGTTCTTAGAGTTCCCTCTAATGAAAATGTTTCACTGATCAATGATCTCCCACTGTCATTTAGTGGGGCTGGAGCGTTTCCTTTTTTTGAACCAAACATAGTTGCGTATATCACCAAATTATTGTGATGATTGCAACAAGAGAAATGTACTATTTTGGGTCATATATTGTATATCTCTGGTTGTATTAACCTAAAGATTGATCTTTATGTATCTTGCAACTCATAACAATTCCCAAGCCTATCATCATTGCCATCATTGAAGAACCGCCGTAAGACATTATGGGTAAAGGCGCACCTACTATAGGTATCAATCCTAAAACCATACCCATGTTCACAGCAACATAAATAAAGAAAGCTGTAGCAAAACTATAACAATATAATTTACCAAAACTTGTTCTCAAAGTATGACCAATGTTAACAATTCTCCATGTAATTAAAATATAAATCAGTAAAATTGACATAGAACCAAAAAAACCAAACTCTTCAGAAAACAACGTAAATATAAAATCAGTATGTTTCTCTGGTAAGTAATCAAGGTAACTTTGTGAACCATCTAAAAAACCTTTTCCAAACAAGCCGCCAGAACCTATGGCTATTTTAGATTGTGTGATTTGGTATCCGGCACCTAAAGGGTCTCTTGAAGGATCTAAGAAAGTTAAAATTCTAGATTTTTGATAAGGTTTTAAGAATGAAATAGCTACTGGTGCTGAAAGTAAAAAAAGGCCTCCCAGATATGCAAAAAATTTCATTTTTACACCGGCTAACCAAACAACTATTACACCGCCGACAGCGATTAAAAAAGATGTTCCAAGATCTGGTTGTGTTATCACTAATATTACTGGGAATAAAAGCGCTAATAAAGGTTGAGCTAAATATCTAAATTTATTCACATCACCTGAGGAAATCTTGTGATAATATTTAGCTAAGAATAGTATAAGTCCAATTTTCATTAATTCAGACGGCTGCAAGTTTAAAAAATAAAGATCTAACCATCTTTGAGAGCCAGATGATGTTAAGCCAACATATTTAACTAAAATTAATAAAAATAAAACTCCTAAATAAAAAAGTGTAGCAGAACTGTACCAAAAACTTGTTTTTATGAAAGATATAACAAAGAATAATGTAAAAAATATTATAAATCGAATTATATGGCTTTTGGTGTGATAAGCAAACTGGCCCCCATCAGTAGAATACATTGCAAAAAAACTAATTATGCCTATTAAAAAAATGCAAATTGTTAAGGTGAGATCAAGAGAAAATATTTTATCCCTTAAAGTCAAATGAGATTGTATTGAGCCGGATCTAAACATCTTCACCTTTATAATTATCGTGAACTTGTTGTCTTAAAGGGTGTCTCTCTAATAATTTTTTTATTACTTTTTTTGCAATTGGTGCTGCAGTTTTACTTCCTGAACCTCCATGTTCCACAACCACACTAATCGAGTATTTTGGTTCATTATATGGAGCAAAAGCAACATAAAGTGA
>CACFQM010000048.1 GCA_902568425.1 uncultured Pelagibacteraceae bacterium
CTGACTGTATGAAAACCAAACTAATAACTAAGTCATTTGAGCGTCTTTTAGACAAAGGTGTTCATAGGGGCTTTATTACTTATGAGGAACTGGGAAAATCACTAGGTAAAAGAAATAGCTCACACGAAAACTTAGAAAAAGCTTTAATTATTCTTTTTGATAAAAAAGTTACATTAGTTTCAAAAAAGTCTGAATTTCAATCACTGAAGAAAAAAGAGGCAAACCAAGTTGATTCTGAAAAATCCTCAGAAAAAAGTGATGACCCTATTAGAATGTACTTAAGAGAAATGGGTGGGGTGGAACTTTTATCCCGTGATGGAGAAATAGCGATAGCAAAAAGAATTGAGGCAGGAAAAAATGTTATGATCAATGCTCTTACCCAGAGTCCTTTGATCTCAAAAAAAATCTTTGAGTGGAAAGACCAGCTTGAAAAAAACGAACTTTTAGTTAGAGACATAATAGATATCGACTCTACCTATGAAGATTTCGAGAACGATAATTCAGAAGATGGTAATTTAAAGAAAGTTGCAAAAGAAAAATTAAAAAATAATGATACAAAAGAAAAAAAAGATGAAGCAAAAGATAAA
This sequence comes from uncultured Pelagibacteraceae bacterium, assembly GCA_902568425.1. Taxonomy (GTDB): domain Bacteria; phylum Pseudomonadota; class Alphaproteobacteria; order Pelagibacterales; family Pelagibacteraceae; genus Anoxypelagibacter. Next base: position 588 of record CACFQM010000048.1, read on the forward strand.
AATGACCAGAAAACAGAGGAATATGTTGATCAAAATGATGAATTTAACGTTTCTCTTGCAGCAATGGAAGAGGAGATAAAACCTAAAGTAATATCTCTTATTCAAAACCTTTCAAAAAATTATGCTAAACTTAAAAAATATCAAATAGAAAAACTTAATTGCATTCTAAACTCCCAGGAGCTATCGGTCTCTAAAAATAAAAATTTAAAGAAAATACAGGGCATCCTAGTTGAAGATTTTGAAAACCTCCAATTAAGTCCCTCAGTTGTTGAAGAATTGGTTCAGGCACATTATAAAGAGAACAAAAAAATATTGTCATTAGAAGGCGTCCTACTAAGGCTTGCAAACGAAAATAAAATTTCAAGAGAAGAATTTATAAAATATTATGTAGGAAACGAAATTAATTCAAAATTTGAAACATTTTTAAAAGAGAATAAAACATGGAAAAATTTTTTTAAAAAACATAAAAAAGAATTTCATGAAATAAGAGATAGACTTGTTGAATTTAGTAAAAAAATAGAATTGCCAGTTGGTGAATTTAAATCATTAGTAAAAAGAATACAAAAGGGAGAAAGAGAATCACGAATAGCAAAAAAAGAGATGGTTGAAGCAAATTTGAGGTTAGTAATTTCTATTGCAAAAAAATATACAAACCGTGGTCTTCAGTTCCTAGACCTTATTCAAGAGGGAAATATTGGATTAATGAAGGCAGTTGATAAGTTTGAATACAGACGTGGATATAAATTTTCTACTTATGCTACTTGGTGGATAAGACAAGCAATTACTAGATCGATTGCAGATCAAGCAAGAACAATTAGGATTCCAGTTCACATGATTGAAACAATTAACAAGATTGTGAGAACACAAAGGCAAATATTAAGTGAGTTCGGTAGAGAGGCGACACCAGAAGAACTTGCAAAAAAACTGGCAATGCCATTAGAAAAAGTTAGAAAAGTTTTAAAAATTTCTAAAGAACCCGTATCTCTTGAAACACCAGTAGGTGATGAAGAAGATAGTAGCTTAGGAGATTTCATAGAAGATAAAAACGCTTTACAACCTTTAGATACCGCTATCAGATCTAATCTTAGCGAGTCTACAACTAAAATTTTAGCTTCCCTCACACCAAGAGAAGAGAGAGTTCTAAGAATGAGGTTTGGAATTGGAATGAACACCGACCATACTTTAGAGGAAGTTGGATTGCAGTTTAATGTTACAAGAGAAAGAATAAGACAAATAGAGGCTAAAGCTTTGAGAAAGCTTAAACATCCAAGTAGATCAAAACAGTTAAAAAGCTTTTTAGAGAAGTAGGTCTCTAAAATTGAAACATGATAAAAGCCCTGTTTACAAAGTATAAAACATCATTATATTTTTTTTTTTTAATTTTAATTTCTTTTTCGATAAATCAATATTATGCATTTATAGGTGTATTGCCTATAGATACCTTCTCGACATTTAATTCTGGCTATGACCTTTTGAATGGCTCAATTCCATTTAAAGATTATTGGATAATCAAAGGTCCAGTTCTAGATATAGTTCAAGCAATTTTCTTTAAATTCTTTGGAGTTTCTTGGTTTAGTTATGCAGCTCACTCTTCAACATTTAATTCAATATTTGCGTTAGGAACATTTTTTACATTAAGAAAATTCAAATTAGACTTAAAATATGCATTTGTTTACGCAGCTTTGGCATCTATTTTAATGTATCCAACTTATGGAACACCTTTTACTGATCACCATGTATCAATTTTTTCAATGTTATCAATATATTCTTTATGTTTAGCAATTAAAACTAAAAAAAATATTTATTGGTTTTTAATTCCTATTTTTTTATTTATTGGTTTTTTCTCTAAACAAACTCCAATAGGATATTTCGGAATATTAATTGGAGCAATATCTTTTATTTATTTTATATTAAATTTCGACAAAAAAAATTTGATTTATATTACAGCTGGATCTGTATTAATAATTTCAGTTTTTTTCGCATTAATTTTTTCTTATCAAATACCCATCGAGAATATACTTATACAACACTTTTTATTTCCAATATCTTTAGGTGACTCACGTTTAGAATGGTTATTACCGTTTGAATTTCAAAGGTTTGTTTTTCGACATAAGCTTATTTATATTGCGCTATCAATTCCTATATTTCTATTTTTTAAAAATATAATCAAAAATTTTAAAACAATATTCAATCGTGATAATTTAATCTTTGTATTACTTATTGGGACAT
>CACFQM010000049.1 GCA_902568425.1 uncultured Pelagibacteraceae bacterium
CTACTATTGGATTTTTAACTTTGATTTTTGTCATAATAAAAATTTAAATTGATAATTTAAGATTTTTATACATATTAACTCATTATTAGCAAATTATAAGTTATGATGTTTGAAAAAATATTTCCAAAAGTTCACCCAGAAGGATATAAATTTCTGATTATTTCCTCAATAATAACACTTATAGTTTTATCAATATCTAGCTTTTTTGGCTTTATTTTTATTTTTATAACAATTTGGGTCTATTATTTTTTTAGAGATCCAGAAAGAGTTGTCATAGAGGATCAAAATTATTTAATAAGCCCTGCAGATGGAATAATTTCATCTATTAGTGAAGTAAAAGGACCTGTTGAATTAGGTTTAGATAGCGAGCAATTTACCAGAGTTAGTATTTTTATGAATGTTTTTGATTGCCATGTTAATAGATCTCCTTCAAATGGTGAAATAGAGGAAATATTTTATAAGCCAGGAAAGTTTCTTAATGCTTCTTTAGATAAAGCAAGCGAGGAAAATGAGAGAAATTATTTCAAAATCAAAGATGATACAAATGAAAATATTGTTGTTGTTCAAATCGCGGGATTAATAGCTAGAAGAATAGTAACACAAGTACAAAAAACTCAAAAAATTAAACAAGGTGAAAGACTTGGTATGATTAGATTTGGGAGCAGAGTTGATATATATTTCAGTCGAAGAAATATAATGGTTAAAGTTGGTCAAAACGTTATTGCGGGTGAAAGCTTAATCGCTAGAAAATAAATGAATAAAAAAAAATTTAAAATCGTCTCTGTAAGTAAAACTAGATATATACTTCCAAGTGTGCTTACGCTTGTAGGAGTTTGTCTAGGAATAAGTTCAATTAAATTTGCAATGGACGGAAATTTTGTATTTGCAGTATTATTTTTAATTGTTGCTGCAATTTTAGATGGACTAGATGGAAGAGTTGCAAGATTAATCAAAGGAACATCAAATTTTGGAAAAGAATTAGACTCATTGACAGATTTTGTTAGCTTTGGCATCGCGCCTGCTTTTATAATTTATTTTTGGGAATTAAATAAATTAGGTAAAATTGGATGGTTAATCGTTTTGTTTTATGCAGTATGCTGTGTTTTAAGATTAGCAAGATTTAATTTAACTAAGTTTGAAGATAAAGAGGAATGGAAAAATAATTTTTTTCAAGGAATCCCATCTCCTGCAGGTGGATGTCTAATATTGTTACCTTTAATTTTTGAATTATCTAACTTTTCAAATTTGATCAGTTTAAAAGTTATTACGCCATATCTAACTATAATAGTATCATTACTTTTAATTTCAAAAATACCTACTTACTCTTTTAAAAAAATTTTAATAAAAAGAAATATGACAATATTTCTTTTACTAGGTGTTGGTCTGTTTTTTGTCTCTATTATACAATTTACTTTTGAAACAATATCTTTGGGACTATTTATTTATTTATTAATCATACCTTTAGGGATTTTAAATTATAATAAAAAATCTAAATCAGTTGAAAATGATTTATTAGATGAAGACCAACAAGATATTTTGTAATTTTAAATGGATAACAAAAACTACCAGGATTATTTTTTTTTCAAGGCAAAAACATTAGGTTACCGTTCAAGATCTGCTTTGAAGCTAATTGAATTAAACAAAAAGTTCAAATTTCTTAAAAACGGTTTAAATATTTTAGATGTTGGATCATATCCAGGTGGTTGGTGCCAGGTAATCCAAAAAAAAAATAATAAAGGAAAAACATTAGGAATAGACTTGAAAAAAACAGAGCAAATAAAAGGCATAAAATTAATTGAAGGAGATTTTCTTGATGCAAATTCAAAAAAAAAAATAAGTGAATATTTTGCCACAAGTATTGATATAATTTTATCTGATATGGCTTCAAATACTACTGGTAACAAAGGTTTAGATAGTATGAGGACCAATCAATTGTGCATTGATATATTAGATTTTTCTAATGAAAAATTAAGTAAAAATGGCGTTGTTGTTTCAAAGTTTTTTATGGGTGAAGAATTTAATGAAATAAAAATTAAAGCAAAAAAAAACTTTAAAAAAATCAATTTTTTTAAACCACAGTCAAGCAGAGGCGAGTCAAGAGAAAGCTATATACATTGTTGTGGATTAAGTACATAATGATAAAAAATTATGACTAAAACAAAAACGTATTTATTTACCATAATACTAATGAGCATTTTAAACATGAGTGGAATTACAAAAGAAAATTTCTTTTCAGAAGGAGTTAAACTTTTTAATGAAAAAAAATATCTTGAATCTAAATTTAAATTTGAACAGGACATTGTTTTTAATCCAAAAAGTGAGGATTCTTATCTTTATTTAGCCAAAATATTTAAAGAAAGAAAAAATGACGAATTTCAAGAACAATATTTAAATACTGTTATATTAATAAATCCACAAAATGAAGAAGCCTTATATTTATTAACACTCCTAAATATTAAAAAGTCAGATTACGAAGAGTCTGACAAATTAATTAAAAAGTTTCATAAAGTATGTAAAAAAATTTGTGAAAAAAAATCTGAATTAAAATTAAAATTAAAAACTTTAGAGACTAATTAAAAGTTTTTACATGAGCTCTATTAAAAAAATAAAAAATATTAGAAATTTAAAAAGAAAAATCGTTTGCCTTACCGCAT
>CACFQM010000050.1 GCA_902568425.1 uncultured Pelagibacteraceae bacterium
AAAGTTTAAAATTTAATTGTTTATTTGAAAAAATAAGAACTAAAAATATTAAAAAATAAAGCCCCCCTATCCATTGAGAAGAGGATCTCCACAACAGTATAGGGTCATCCAAAAACCTTATATTTTCAAAAATAGTAAATCCAGTACCTGTTAATCCAGAGATGCTTTCAAAATAAGATTCTAAAAAAGAAACTTTATATTCGCTAAAGTAAAAAGGTATTTGAATAAAAAAACTTATTAAAAAATAAATAAGTAAAATAGTAAATATTTGCTCAAAAATATTGATGTTCTCTTTATCTTTTTTTCCAAAATTATATAGATTAAATCCTACAATTAACGATAAAAATAAAACGGCAATGTATGTTTGTACGTTTAGTAAGTAATCAAAATAAAAAGAATAAAAAATATTTAGTAAAGCCATTATTGAAATTGGAAAACAGCTTAGACCTAAATAGTATATACAGGGCTTTAGTTTCATTATTTTAGGAAGTTATACTAAAAAGATTTTCAACTTCTTTTAATTGGTCTCTTTTAGATAAAAGTACAACAATATCATTTTTTTCAAAAACTGATGTTGATTTTGGCATCATAACTTTACTTTTTCTAACTATTGCCCCAACTCTTACCTCTTCGGGTAAATTAGAATCTTTAATAGATTTTCCAACTAGTTCTGAAGTTTCTAAAATTTTAGCTTCTAAAAATTCGTATTCTCCATCTAATAACGAATAAACTGTATCTATAGTTCCTGTGTGAACATGTTTCATAATTGTTGATACAGTTGTCATTCGAGGATCAACTAAATCGTCTATTTTCAATGACTCTTGAAGCAAATTATAATTATGTTTGTTTATTATAGCTATGGTTCTTTTAGAAGGAGTATATTTTTCTGCTAGTACGCATGCCATGATATTATCTTCATCATCATTAGTTAGTGCAAAAACTGTTTCCACTTCCTCAATATTAGCTTCTTTAAGAATTTTTTCATCTAAGGCATCACCACAGATTACAATTGAAGAAGAAAGTTCACTGGCTAAAAGCTCAGCTCTACTTTTATTTTTTTCAATTATTTTTGTTCTTAAACCATCTGCACCCTCTAGAAGTTTTGCTAAATGCAAACCAATATTTCCACCACCTATTATAAGAATTTTTTGTGCCGATTTTTCTTCGTGTCCAAAAACAGATAAAAGTTTATTAATTTGATCAGTGCTTACTACTAAATACACTTTGTCACCGACATTCATCACATCATCTTTTTTTAAAAAAACAAAAGAGTCTTTTCTTTGGGCTCCAAAAATATGAGCTTTAAACTCAGGAAATTTTTTTGTTAAATCTTTTAGGGGTAGGTTGATAATTGGACATCCTTTATCGATGGATATCTCCAGTAACTTTACTTTGTCTTTTACAAAAGGAACATTGTCTAACGCTCCTGGTGCCTCAAGCTTTCTATATAATGATTTAGCAACTTCACGCTCAGGCGAAATAATCACATCAATTGGAATGTTTGATTTGCTGTATAACTTACTCCACTTTCCATCTAAAAATTCTTGCGATCTAATCCTTGCTATTTTTTTTGAAATATCAAATAAAGAGCTGGCAATTTGACATACGATCATATTGATTTCATCATTCCGAGTAACTGCAATAATCATGTCTGCATCTTTTGCACCTGCATTTTCCAGAACAGAAGGTAAAGTGGCCTTTCCCACAATACCTTTTACGTCCTGTGTATCATTAATTTTTTTTATATCCTCTGAGGATTGGTCAATCACAGTTACGGAATGACCTTGTGAAGAAAGTTGTTTACTTATTGAAAAGCCGACCATGCCGGCGCCACAGATAATAATATTCATTATTAATTTATACCTTTTATGCCAAGAGATTTGAGTTTTCTATGAAGCGCTGATCTCTCCATACCAATAAACTCTGCTGTTTTAGAAATATTACCTTTGTTCTTTCTCAATTGATTTAAAAGATAGTTTTTTTCGAAATTCTCTCTTGCTTGTTTAAGTGGATATGACATTGATGTTGTGGTTTCGTTTAAATTCTGTGTCGAATTTTTATTCAATATCTCATTTAATAATCTTGTTATATTGGATTTATTTTCATTTTGAGATAATATGGATATTCTTTCAACTAGATTTCTTAATTCTCTTACATTTCCCGGCCAATCGTAACTATAAAGTAATTCTTCATCTACATTTAGTTTTATCTCAGGAATTCCATTAATTTCAGATATTTTCTTTTGAAAATAATTTATTAAAATTGGTATATCATCTGGTCTTGAGCTTAATTTGGGTATCTCAATCGGGACAACATTAATCCTGTGATACAAATCTTCCCTAAAATTTCCTATTGTAACCTCGCTTTTAAGATCTTTTGAAGTTGAGGAAATAATTCGTATATTAACATTTATATCTTTAGTTCCATTTATTCTTTTAAACTTTTGATCAATTAAAACTCTCAAAATTTTAGCTTGTGTATCAAGAGGTATTTCAGAAACCTCATCGATCAATAAGGTTCCACCAGATGCTTTTTCAAGAAAACCGTAAGATACA
>CACFQM010000051.1 GCA_902568425.1 uncultured Pelagibacteraceae bacterium
TTTTTTCAGATCTTTTCTCTTTACTTAAAGGGTCGTGATTTAATTTTTCACCTAGCGAAATAAGCCATCTATAAACTTCTAAGCTTTCAACTGCTCTAAGCGTATCTATATTATTCTTATACTCTGTTAGTTTAGTGTCAATATTCATGTTATTTTTTAAATAATGTGTTTGGATTTTTCATGGTTTTTATTTCCATGCAGTTACCGTGTGGATCCGCTAAAAACATTGTTTCCTGTTCTATATCCTCGCCCTTAAACCTAATGTAAGGAGGGTCAATAAATTTTATATTTTTATCAATTAAACGCTGTTTTAAATTTTTAAAAGTTATTGCATCTAAATGTACTCCAAAATGTGGGACCGTAACGTTTCCCATATCTACATTGTGTCTTTCGGTAATACTTTTGTGATTTGGATCAGTTGCGTGTAACGTTAATTCGTTACCCCAAAAGTTTATATCTGCCCAAGCATCAGGGTATTTAAATTCAGCGTTTCCTCTCTCACATCCTAAAACGTCACAATAAAATTTTATTGCTTTATCCAAATCACCCGCGGGTATAGCTAAATGAAATCTATTTTCCATTAACCAACACTCCCTTCAAGACTAATACCAACCAGCTTTTGAGCCTCAACTGCAAACTCCATTGGCAGTTGCTGTAATACTTCTTTGCAAAAACCATTTACTATTAAACTTACTGCTTCTTCTTGATTGAGCCCTCTTTGATTACAATAATATAATTGCTCTTCATTTATTTTTGATGTTGTAGCTTCGTGTTCAACTGTTGATGAAAAGTTTTTGTTTTTAATATATGGAACAGTGTGTGCTCCACACTTATTTCCCATTAGTAGTGAGTCACATTGAGTATAATTTCTAGAGTTGGACGCTTTTCTGGAAATATCTACTAATCCTCTATAAGTGTTATCTGCTTGACCTGCTGATATTCCTTTCGAAATTATTTTGCTCCTAGTATTTTTACCTAAGTGTATCATCTTTGTCCCTGTGTCAGCTTTCTGATGATTATTAGTAATCGCAATTGAGTAAAACTCGCCAACTGAATTATCTCCTTGAAGTATGCAACTAGGATATTTCCAAGTTATAGCCGAACCTGTTTCAACTTGTGTCCAAGAAATTTTTGAATTTTTTCCTCTACACGCACCTCTTTTAGTTACAAAATTATATATACCGCCTTTTCCATCTTTATCACCGGGATACCAATTTTGAACTGTAGAATATTTAATTTCAGCGTCATCTAAAGCTACTAGCTCTACATTAGCAGCGTGTAACTGATTTTCGTCTCTCATTGGTGCAGTGCATCCTTCCAGATAACTCACATAACTTCCTTTGTCTGCTATAATTAATGTTCTCTCAAACTGACCTGTGTCGGATGCGTTTATTCTAAAATATGTAGATAACTCCATTGGACATTTAACATTCGGCGGTATGTAAACAAATGAACCGTCAGTAAAGACTGCTGAGTTGAGGGTTGCAAAATAATGATCAGTAATTGGTATCACGGATCCTAAATATTTTTTCACCAAATCTGGATGTTTTTGAATTGCCTCGGAAATAGAACAAAATATTATACCTTTTTTTGTTAATTCCTCTTTATAAGTTGTCGCAACTGAAACTGAGTCAAAAACTGCATCAACAGCGACACCGCTTAATTTTTTTTGTTCTTGAAGTGGAATACCTAATTTTTTATAAGTTTCAAGCAACTTTGGGTCTACTTCGTCTAAACTTTTAGGTTTTTCCGAAGCAGACTTAGGTGCTGAGTAATAATACAAGTCTTGATAATCTATTTTTGGATATTTTGGTTTTTGCCAATCTGGTTCTTTTAAATTTTTTAATCTTTCGAAAGCTTTTAATCTCCATTTTAACATCCATTCAGGTTCTTTTTTCATTTTAGAGATAAACTTTATGGATTTTTCACTTAAGCCTTTTGGCGCTTTTATGCTTTCTATGTCTGTAGTAAAACCGTATTTGTAATCTTGGTTAGTGTTAATATTTTGATTTTTCATTAGTTCATACTTCG
>CACFQM010000052.1 GCA_902568425.1 uncultured Pelagibacteraceae bacterium
TTTATCTGTTTTAATTTCAGCAAAAGAAACATCGGCTCCAGCTGAGAGAGTAAAGGACCTAAAAGAAAATTTGAAGCACCTAAATGGATGGCACCAATCCCTGCGGCTAAACTTGAAAGTACTACAACTGATGCAGCTTGAAAAGTTGCCGATTTATCGTGTTCAACTTCCTCATATAAATCTGGATCAATTTTAATTGCCCGATATATTCTATTTATAAAACTTTTTTTCATTTAAAATACTTTAAAATTAATTTAGGTAAAAAATACTTGTATTAAGTAACAATGCAAAAGAAGACCATAACAAATAAGGGACCATTAGTAAAAAACTTAATTTAGTTGTTTTATAGTATATCTTCATCAGCCAAATTATAAAAAATAGTATTATCAGTAAATTTAATAAAGCTAGAAAGATTTGATGAAAACCAAAAAAAATAATGCTCCAAATTGAATTAAAAAAAATATGAAACAAATAGATTTTGATTGTTTTCGTATTTCTAAAATTAATCCAATTTATCCATACAGCTAGCGACATTAAAATATATAAACTTGTCCAAACTGGACCAAAAACAGACGCTGGAGGACTAAATGATGGTCTTATTATTTGCGAATACCATGGTTCTTTGTAAATTGATGTAACAACTCCACCTATTGCAGATGCTGAAAATGTAATTAAAACAATAATTAATAAAGATAGATATTTATTATTGAACATAAGTATGAGATATAATTTATTATGAGTGAAAACCAGAAAAAAGTTTGGATTACAGGAGCTAGTAGCGGAATAGGCAAAGCTACTGCTGAAAAATTTGCAAAAGAAAACTGGAAAGTTGCAATTTCTGCTAGAAGAGAAGAACTTTTAAATGAAATGGCAAAAGATCAAAATATTTTTGCTTTCCCAATGGATGTAACTGACCAGAATAAAACAGATGAAACTTTTAATAAAATTATAAAAGAGTTTGGTGATTTAGACCTTTGTATTTTTAGCTCAGGTACTTATGAGAGAAAGTCAGAAAAAGGATTGAACGTAGATAATGTAAAAACAGTAATGGATATAAATTTTCTAGGTGTGGTTGGTTGTGTAAAAGCGGTTCAAGAATACTTTATTAATAAAAAAAGTGGTCATATTTCAATTGTTTCATCGCCTGTTGGTTACAGAGGTTTGCCAAAATCATCTGGTTATACTGCATCAAAAGCCTCTTTAAATAATTTTACCCAGGGAATATATTTTGATTTTAAAAAGTTTAATGTGAGAGTTACTTTGATTTCCCCAGGATTTATCAAGACTGCTTTGACAGATAAAAACGAATTTAAGATGCCGTTTTTGAAAGACACTAAATATGCTGCTGATAAGATATATGATGGTTTAATTAACAAAAAATCATTCGAAATTATATTCCCACCTCAAATAGCTTTTATTTATAAAATCTTTCAGATTCTACCAAATAAAGTTTATAATTTTTTGATAAATAAATTTGTAAATAGATAAAATAGTTTTTAAGATTATATTCAAAATGAAAAAATACATAATTATATTATTAGTTTTCTATTTAAATTCTATATCAGCTTTATATGCAGAAAATAGTAAACAAGGGAAAATTGATTTTGATTGGTTTAATTCAGAGGAATATAAAATGATAAAAAAAATGCATAATTGTAAAGTTCAGTATCTCGATGGTTCTTTTGGAACATGTAATCCATATAATTCATATAGGAACCCTAATTTAAGATGAACTCTTCAAAGTTAATCACATTTATTTTTATTTTTTTGGTAGCAGTGTCATGTACACCTAGATCGTTATCTGTTGCTCAAAAAAATGCTTGTATGGCACCAAGTGCGAATTTCAAAGCTTTGGATGCTATTCATTCCACAAAAATTCATGCAATTTTATGGGCTAAGAAATTTGCTAAACAAGCTTCCTCAAAAGAATTGAACTTGAGTGACAAATGTAGACAAACACAGATTTTAATTAAAGCTTTGTACGGACTAAGAGACGGTGAAAGCGCTACCTGGGAAA
>CACFQM010000053.1 GCA_902568425.1 uncultured Pelagibacteraceae bacterium
GAGACAATATTTGTCTTTCTTCAAAAGACGGTTTTATTTTAAATATAGAACAAAAAACTGGTAAGATAATTTGGTCAAAAAAAATATTCACAAAATTGAAAAAATTAAGTTATGAAAAGACCGGTGATATAACTTCTATTTTATTTTTATCTGATAGACTTTTTCTAACAACTGAAAATGGTTATTTCATATTTCTAAATTTTGAAACAGGTAAAATTATTAATTATACAAAAGTTGCTAAAAGTTTTCTAACAAAACCAATAGTCAAGGATGGACAAATTTTCATCATAGATACTAAAATGAGAATATTGCAGTTCGATTAATTCTAATTACTTGATTTACCACTTAGTAATGATAACTGAGTTATTTTGTCATCTTTCAGTTGATCAACTAAATCAACTGGGTAATCACCCGTAAAGTAATGATCAGTCAGTTGTGGATACGTCTTATTTCTACTTTCACCAAAAATTGCTTTATAGAGTCCATCAATGCTTAAAAATTTTAGTGAACTAGCCTCAATATATTTGCACATTTCCTTTAAGTTTTTGTTTGCTGCTAGCAGTTCCTTTCTTGAAGGCATATCTATTCCATAAAAATCTGGATATTTAATAGGAGGAGATGCTATTCTTACATGAACTTCTTTTGCTCCGCCGTCATATAACATTTTGACAATTTTTGAGCAAGTTGTACCTCTAACTATAGAATCATCGATTAATATAATTGATTTATTTTTTATAGACGATTTATTTGAACTAAGTTTTAATTTTACTCCAAAACTTCTAATATTTTGTTTTGGTTCAATAAAAGTTCTTCCAACGTAATGATTTCTTATTAATCCAAGTTCAAACCGCATTTTTTTATGTTGGCTATATCCAATAGCCGCAGGCACACCTGAGTCAGGAACTGGAACAACTATATCACCCACATCATCAGACTCTTTAGCTAATTCATAACCAAAGTCTTTTCTATATTCATAAGCGCATTTTCCCTGTAGATAACTATCTGGTCTTGAAAAATATACGTACTCAAAAACACACGGCCTAGATTTCTTTTTAGTAAAAGGCTTTATACTTCTAAGATTATTATTTTCGATTACGACAATTTCCCCATTTTCGATTTCTCTTATAAATTTTGCACCAATTATGTCAAAAGCACATGTCTCAGACGCTAAAACGTATGAATTTTTCATTTTACCTAAAACTAAGGGACGTATTCCTAATGGATCACGAGCACCAATCAATTTCTTATTACTCATCATGATTAATGCATAACCACCCTGGACTTGGAAAAGTGTATCTATAATTTTATCTATCATTTTAGGTCTTTTTGATTTGGCAATTAATTGCACAACAGTTTCAGTATCAGACGTAGTCCTGAAGATTGCACCATCTCTGACCAGCTTATCTCTAAGTTTTAAAGCGTTAGTAAAATTTCCATTATGAGCGACACTTATGCCTCCGCTATAAATATCAGCAAAAAAAGGCTGAATATTTCTTAGAGATGTTTCACCAGTCGTTGAGTAACGATTATGACCAATTGCTGATTTACCGGGTAATTTTTTTAAGATTTCATTATTGGTAAAATTATCTCCTACTAAACCATGTCTTTTTTCTGAGTGAAAATTTTTTCCGTCAAATGTGACAATTCCACAACCTTCTTGTCCTCTATGCTGTAAGGCATGAAGACCTAAAGCAGTAATCGTTGAGGCATCATTAAAGTCATGAATACCAAAAACACCACACTCTTCTCTAATTTTTATTTGTTTAAATATTTTCAATTTCTTCTTTTGTTTCTTCAATTTCATTTCTACTTGGAAATTCTTCAATTAACAACTTGCTCCCTTTTTTTACAATTGGAAAAGAAAGAGATTTATTTAATGACATATCCCATTTTTCATGAGAATAAAACCAATTAACTACTGTAAATATACAAACAATAAAAACATATCCCTTAAAAATACCAAAGAAGAAACCAAATGATTTATCCACAGATCCAACTCCAGTATATG